>CAVHAY010000032.1:0-9428 GCA_963634115.1 Clostridia bacterium
TTTTATTCATAAGAAAACCTCTAGAAAAAATCTAGGGGTTTGTCTACACTCTGAATACATTACTTTATAAAGTAATGTAATAGTTATCCATTATATAATCCATTTATTTTACTTAAATCTTCATTGCTTAATTGATTTAAAACCCATTTATTATCTTGTTTATTTACGGTAAGATATAAGGTATATGTTATTTTTTCTTTAGCATCTTTTAATTTTTCTAAGCGATATTTACTATATTCTTTTTCATCATAATTACCGTTTTCATCTTTAAATTTATTTTCATTAGATGTTCTATAGGCTTCTGTTTCATTTATAACATTTGCGTAGTTTATTACGGTTATTTCGGTTTCTACGGTGGCAATATCCCCATTTATTGTTTCGTCTTTTATTTCATATTTTAAGTTTTTATATTGATTTTTGAACAAGTTTAAATATTCATCTTTAGTTTCATTAGTTATACTAGTATCTGAATTAAGGGTGTTATTTAAATCTTCGATAACACTATCATCTAATTTTTGATATTTATCTAGGTACTGTTCAACTTTTTTGGTAGGGGTATTATTTAAGTTATTTGTACAGCCTACTAATAAGAATATTGTTAACAACGATAATAATATTTTTTTCATAATATTTTTTCCTCCTCTAGATTTATTATGAGAAGAATATTATGTTTTATTCTATTATTTTTCTTTTTTTAACTCTTCAATGATATTTTTAAGATTTACATTTTTGTGTTGTTTTTTAATATTTTTATTTACTTCTTTAAAATTAACATATTTTAAATTTATTGGCAATTCTATTTTTAGGTTTGGAAATGCCTGTACTAAACGTTTATGTAAGAATGATATACTTCCAAGTGTTTCTCGAACTTTTTCATTTACTGTTTCTGTAGCATCTTTCACATCTGCGAGCTCTACATCTTTAATTTTGGATACGATATTAAATGAAACAATTACATCTAACACAAATATGATTACTAGTATTACTACAATCATGTTTAATGGGAATAATGGTATTTTGTAAAGAATACCTAAGAAAAATGGATTTAAAAAATGTAAAACAATAAAACCTAAAAAGCCAAAAGCAATTGTATTTAGTAAGCATATTCTACCTTCTATGTTAAATGGTTTATCGCTATAATCCCACCATCTTGTTTTGAAGATTTTTTCCATTAAATATCCTGTTATATATTCTATTACGGCGCAAAGTAAACATGACATTATGAATAAACTTACTGTATCGTTTTGATATTTTTGTAAAAATAATGTTATGGCCATCGCACCACATCCATAAATAGGACAACATGGTCCAATTAAAAAACCTCTATTTACCAATTTTTTACTACTCATGTATGCTCCTAAAATATCAACTATCCATCCTAAAAATGAATATATCATAAACAATAATATAAAATATCTTAAATCCATTTTTACCACCTTACTTCCGCATTTATTTTATCATTTATTATTTAATTTTGCAATGAGGTTATGAGAAACCACAATTTTATTATGATTAGTTTATGATAATATCTTAAGTATTAGTATTTGAAAATGTCTCAAAGCTATATAATATGTCACTGAGGTGACACAAATGAGAAAGGTTGAAAGACCTGCCCTTAATTTTATAAAAAACTAACCAATACGGCAATATTGATTAGTAATATATATAATGAATATGCACGGCGATCACAACTTTTTGTATGCTTTAATTGTACTAAAATTTAAAATAAAATACATCGGTTAGTGATAATAAAATGGCTATAATTATGGAAAAAGGTCAAAATTAAAACCCTTATAAAATAAGGGTATTTTTCATATTGGTGGAGCCGAGGAGAATTGAACTCCTGTCCAAATATGCTTAAAAGAAAGTCTCTACAAGTTTAGTTAGTCCATATTTGTCCTAATGAATAAAGGAACTAACTACTAATTCATTAGTAAGCCTATGTTATTCGTTATTACTATTAGGCCTAGTAATAATATATCCCATTATGTATGAGTCCCTTAAAAACTTTATGGGAGAAAGTTAATAAAGAACGCTTTGCACTATCTTAGGCAAAAGCAAGTTGGCCATTATAGCCTTTTTCGTTTCCAGTTATATTTAACTGTGTATTTTACGAGTACCCTCGACTTGCAACTTTAATCTCCACATACCTGTCGAAACCAAAAACGGCCCCAGATGCAAGATATTATAGCATTTTTTAACGTTTAAGTCTAGCTTTAATATCTCTTTCTATATCTTTTTGTTTTATTGTTTCTCTTTTATCATAATTCTTTTTACCTTTAGCAATACCGAGTTCTATTTTAGCATTTCCATATTTGAAGTATATTTTTAATGGTACTAAAGTATACCCCTCTAAAGTAATTTTATTTTCTATTTTTTTTATTTCTTTTTTATGTAGCAAAAGTTTTCTTGTTCTTGTTTCATCATGATTAAATATATTTCCTTTTTCATATGGACTAATATGCATATTTATTAAGAAAACTTCACCCTTTTTTATAGTTGCATAACTATCTTTAATATTGGCTTTCCCGCTTCTAATAGATTTTATTTCAGTTCCAGTCAAGACAATACCGGCTTCTATGGTATCAAATATTTGATAATTATATCTGGCTTTCCTGTTTAGTATTTCCATTTTTTGCTCCTTTTGGTATTATGAAATCTATTTGCCCTTTTTCTTTATCGACGTTTGATACTTCTATTTCAAGTTCTTGACCTAAGGTATATACTTTTTTCTTGTTTTTGCCAATTAGACTAAATGATTCTTCTTGATAATAATAGTAATCATCTGTTAAATCTTCTAATTTTACTAGTCCTTCTACTAAATTAGGTAATTCTACATACATTCCATATTTTGTAACAGTATTTATAATACCCTTATATCTTTCACCAATATGATTTTCCATATATTCAGCCATTTTCATATCCGTAACTGCTCTTTCACAGTCTACAGCCGCTCTTTCCCTATCTGATGATTGTTTAGTAATAGCAGGAAGTGTTACTTCTAAAGCATTTATAGTTTCAACATTTATATTATGTTTAAACAAATAAGTTCTAAGTAATCTATGAACTGTTAAATCTGGAAATCTTCTAATTGGTGAGGTAAAATGTGTATAACATTTACTAGCTAATCCAAAGTGTCCTATATTATTAACATCATATATAGCTTTTTTCATACTTCTTAATAACATTGATGATAAAATGGAATATTCTTTTTTTTCTTTTAATTGCCCTAAAATATTTTGAATAGTTTTTGGTGTAATATTTTTGGTATTTGCATTTACGCGATATCCTAATATACTTGTAAATTTAAGAAAGGTTGATACTTTTTCTTCATCTGGTAAGTCATGTACTCTATAAACGAATGGAAGTTCCATATAAAAGACAGTACTGGCTACAGATTCATTAGCGCATATCATAAAGTCTTCGATTAATTTTTCACCTTCGCCTCTTACTCTTTTTTGGATATCTATAGCCTTTCCAGTTTCATCAACAATGATTTTAGGTTCATCAATATCAAAATCAATATAACCTTTAGTTATTTTATTTTTTCGAATTATTTTAGCAAGCTCATGCATTTGCTTTAATTTTTCAGCATATGGCTCATATCCTTCTGGAATAATATTTTCTTCTATTATTTTATTGACATTTTTGTATGTCATTTGTTTTCTAGATCTTATTACACTTTCAAAAATTTCACTACTTAAAGTATTACCATTGCCATCTATCTCCATAATACATGAGATTGCTAATCTATCTACTTCAGGATTAAGAGAACATATACCGTTTGAAAGCTGGTGTGGTAACATTGGTATTACCCTATCAGCTAAGTATGAACTTGTACCTCTTTTTAAAGCTTCTTCATATAAAGGAGTTCCTTCTTTGACATAATATGATACATCAGCAATATGTACTCCTAAACTATAGTTGCCATTTGGTAAAATATCAACACTTATAGCATCATCAATATCTTTAGTATCATCGCCATCAATGGTAAATATCATTTTATCTCTAAAATCTTTACGTCCTGTTTTTTCTTTTTCAGATACTTCTTCTGGAATATTTTCCAACTGTTTAATAACTTCTTCTGAAAATTCATCAAAAATATTATAATGAGCCGCAATTGATAAAATATCAACTCCGGGATCATCCTTATGCCCGATTATTTTAACAATTTTACCTTGATAATAATTACTTTGGGCTACATTATTTTCTATCCTAACAACTATTTTATGGCCAGGTACTGCCCCTTTAGCATCTTCATCTTTTATTTCAACAATTATTTTAAGTTTAGGGTCATCTAGCTTAATAAAGTTTTTACCATCTTTTTTGTAAAATTCTCCTACCAATAAATTCTTTAGATTTCTCTCATTAATACGCAATACTACAGCATCATGATGTTGTTCATTAATTATATTTATTACAACAACATCCCCATTTATGGCACCATTTAAATTATTTTTAGCAACATAGTAGTCTTCATCTTCACCTTCTACAACTACAAAACCAAAGCCTTTAGGATTTACTATGAGAGTTCCTATTTTTTGCATTCTATCATGAAAATTTTCATATTTGCCTTTATTTGTGACTCTTATTTTTAGATTTTTTTCTAAACTTACTAACACTTCTGATAAGTTTGCCATTTCTTCTTTCGTTAATTTTTCTTCTATCTCTTCATAAGTGACTGCTTTATTTTTACTGTCAATAAGTGATAGGACTTTTGTTTCTAATTCTTCCATAAGTCTCTCCTCTCTGTTTCCATTATAGTATTTTATTTTATAAAAATGTAGCCATTTAGTAAAATATTGATAATAGTTTACATTGTTTTTAAATTTTTTCTAGTCGCTAGGAAATATATTAAATAAACCATACCACCAATTGTAGCAACTATAATATCTGTCATAGTATCTGTTACACCAGTTTTAGCAACTAACTGCGCATCAAATCCAAAAAGAGTATCACAAGTAAATTCAAATATTTCCCATACTCCAGCACACATGACGGTAAATGACATTATAAATAAAATACTTAAGCCTTTACTTTTTATATGATTTAACTCAATTATCATACCTGCAACAACGGCGGTAATAATGCCTGAAAATGTATGGGTTATTTTATCCAAATACTCCCATTTATTATAGTAACTTTCTATTACTCCTAAATAATGAGCAAAAAAGATAAATATTATCCAAAGGGTTATAAGTGATGGCTTTATTTTTATTTTAAACAATTTACTTACTATATAGGGAATAGTAAGAGTGAATATTATACTTAAATCTTTTAATATTATGACTATTCCTTTATCTAATTCAGAAAAGACAGTCAAAAGCGATAAAGCACTTATAAATAATACTAAAAATATATTAATTTTTTTCATTTGTGTTTTCCTCTATTTCTACACCATTTATGGCATCAAATCTTTTGGTTATTTTATAGGTTGTAGTATTGATATCTTTAACATCTTTACTAACAGTTTCGATACTTCTAGCAAGTTTATTCCACCTTGTTTTATAGCGGTCAAATTCTTCCGATAAAAGTCTTAGTTCTTTTTGTATTTCTTTAGCATACTTATCTCTTTCTAGATTTTTCATAATTACTTGCATGGTGGTTAATGTACTCATTAGTGTTGTTGGACCTGCAATCCAAACTTTTTTCTTATAAGCATAATCAATGATATCTTGATGATAGGCATTTAATTCTGCAAATATTGCTTCGGCTGGAAGAAATAGTATTGCACTATCGGTGGTTTCACCTGAAATAATGTATTTGTCGGCAATGGCATCAATATGTTTTTGCATATCTTTTTTAAAAAGTTTAGTGGATATATTTCTATTAGTATTTTTTTTATCTACCATATTACGATAATTTTCAAGTGGAAATTTAGAATCTATTACTATAAGCCCAGTAGGTTCTGGAGCAAAGATAACAGAATCAGCAATAGTGCCATTGCTTAAAGTATACTGCAATGAATATATTTTTGTGTTGTTTTCACCAAAAACATTTTCCAGTATATGTTTTAAAGTTATCTCACCAAATATCCCTCTAGTCTTTTTATCTGTAAGTATAGTTTCTAATGAAACAATATCACTTGAAAGACTATCTATTTTCTTTTGGGCTTCATCAATTTTAGAAAGTCTTTCTAAAATTGATGAAAAAGTTTTATTAGTTCTTTCAAAATTTTGATCTAATCTTTCGTTAACTCTATCATTTATATCATTTAGTTTTTGTTCTATTTTTTCATTTAAATTATTAAAATTATGGTTATTATTTTCAACAATATTACTTTTGAAGTTTCCAAACTCTTTTATAAGTTCTGTTTCTAATTTACCTAGACGCTCTGTTATATTGGACTCATTGATATTTTTAGTAAGAGAAAATATACTTACAATAAGTATTAATATTAAAAGTCCGATTATTATATATTCCATCTTATCACCAATATTAATTATAGTGTACATTTGTATGTATGTCAATATGTTTTTAAATTTTTGTAGGCATTATATCCACCAATAATACTAATAGTTTTATAGCCTTGATTATTTAATATATTTACTAAGTTTTGAGAAGTTAGGCCTTTAGCGCAATAAATGTAATAGTTTTGAACTTTATCTAAGTATAATGCAGGATTTATTAAAAGATTCATATATTCAATGTTTTTAGCACCTTCTATATGTCCCATATTATAGCTTTGGGATGATCTTATATCTATGATGTTTGGATTTGATAAGGATTTTAACTGTTCTAATGTAATATTCATATTATTTTATCACCTCTTTATTGTACTATATTCTATAAGTATTATTTAGAGTTTACAGATAACCAAAAAGAACTGATTTTTAGACAGTTCTTATATATTTAAATGCTTTCTAACAGCTCTCCATGAACCTATCATACCCACAATTACACCAATTACTAACAATAATAGTGATATAGTATAGACAAATGGTATTGGTGGTATTAGTTTGATAAATGGTGAGAATAGTTGTCCACCAAAATTTTCATAGACAGTTCTATATCCTACGACGGTTAATATTATTGGAATAATAGAACCTAAAGCCCCTAATAATAAGCCTTCTATGATAAATGGTATTTTTATATTTATATTTGAAGCTCCTATTAAACGCATAATACCTATTTCAGTTTGTCTTGATGATATTGTTATTTTGATAGTATTTGAGATTAAGAAGGCTGTTACTAAGATAAGGGCTAATACAGATATTAAACATATTTTGTGAATTACAGTAAATACTGATACTAGTTTATCAACTGTACCTTCTCCATATTTAACAATGGTTATACCATCTATTTTTTTTATTTTATTTGCAACTTCATCGATACCATTTATATCTTTTACTTTAACCTGATAAGTGTTTTGAATTGGATTTTCATCATCAGTCCAGTTTTTCATAATACTAGCAAAAGTGTCAGATGAGTCCATCATTTCTTTGGTTATAGAGGTTTTGGAAATAAATTCATTGGTTTCAACATTATCTAGTACATCTATTTTGTCTTTTATTTTATCTATTTGTTCCTGTGATAAATCATTATCCAAAAACGCTACTATTGTTACATCTTTTTCTACTAAAGTGGTAAAGTTTTCAACATTATATGAAAGTATTATTGATACTGCGACAACAATTAGGGTTATAGTTATACATGATATTGAAGCGAGCGAAAGAGAAAAATTTCTAAATACTCCTTTGAAGGCATCTCTTATATCTCTACCTATTATTCTTAGTGTTTTCATTCTGTATATGTCCCCTCCTTATAGTCTTTGAGTATCCTACCAGTATCTAAAATGACTGTCCTTTTTTGCATTGCTTTAACGATATCAATATCGTGAGTAACCATAATAATTGTTGTACCTAGTTTATTAATTTCTTCTAATACATGCATTATTTCCATACTGGTTTTAGGATCTAAGTTACCTGTTGGTTCATCACAAATAAGAAGTCTTGGTCCATTTACTATAGCTCTGGCAATTGCAACTCTCTGTTGTTCTCCGCCAGATAGCTCATCTGGGTAATTTTTAATTTTATGTTTTAAACCAACAAGTTCTAAAACTTTTAATACTTTAGCGTGAATTTCATCTTTGGGAAGTCCAAATATTTCAAGAGCAAAAGCCACATTTTCATACACTGTTGATTTAGGTAAAAGTTTAAAGTCTTGAAAGACAACACCAATTTTTCTTCTTATCTTATATACTTTACCATTACGAATTTTACCAACATCTACTCCACCTACAAATATTTGGCCAGAAGTTGGCTTTTCAGCTCTATAAAGCATTTTTACTAGAGTTGATTTACCACAACCAGTTGCACCTATGATGAATACAAATTCACCTTTAGTGATTGTTAGATTTAAATCTTGGAGGGCGGTTACTCCAGTTTTATATACTTTTTTGGCATTTATTATTCTTATTAGTTCCATATTATTCCTTCTTTCTAATTTCCGCCACTTACTTCATATGTGTCTGTTACTATGAAGAAGGCTTTTTTATCTATTTGGTTTATTCCTTCTTTTAATATAAAGTATTCTTTGGTTGGAATGGTACAAAGTATTATTTTTGAACGTTCATCGCTGAAGCCACCTTTACTTTCTATTAATGTTGCGCCATGTCCCATTTGATTTAAAATATATTTTTTAATTTCTTTTTCTTTAGTTGTAATAATTTGGAATGTTTTATATTCAGATATTCCAATTACTACTTTATCGGTTATAATACCAACAATTATTATTGATATTACAGAGTATATAAATGTCTGCCAACCAAAGAACAAAAGTCCAATAGTAACGATTACTCCTTCTACATACGTTGTTGCTTGTCCTAATGTTTTTTTACCATATTTAGATACTAATTGTTTTATAACATCGGTTCCTCCTGTGGTATAACCTACTTTTAATACTAACCCAGTACCAAAACCATAAAGAGTAGCGCCCGCTAGTGCGAGAACGGCTGGTTCTGTTGTTCCAAGATCTATATAAGGCGCTATAAAACTGGTTAATTCGATAAATAGTGGGTATAAAATAGCTCCTATAATAGTTCTACTGGTTGATTTTGTTCCTAAATATATCAGGCTAGCGATGACTAAAATCATATTCATCATAAATATGGTATAGGATGGGGCAACACCAAAGACATTGTTTATTACTATACCAATACCACTTACACCAAATGTCAAATTAGTTGGTGACATAAATATATTAAAAGAAAGAGCTTGCACTAAAACACCAAATAGAAATATGGTATATCTTCGTACTTTATCACTTTTATAAATTTTTGTTATTACATCATTATCATCAAAACTTTTTATTTGCATACTAATTCCCCTTTAAATATTCATTTATAAATTTATCTATATCGCCGTCTAATACTTTACTTACATTGGGATTTTCTATATTTGTTCTATGGTCTTTGACCAGTGTATATG
>CAVHAY010000033.1:0-2285 GCA_963634115.1 Clostridia bacterium
ATATAAATTACATTCATCAATAATTTTTAATGCTGATCTATAACTTAAAGTAGGTTTTAAATCTAACATATTATCAATAGATTCTTTTTTTAGGTTTTGGATAGTTTTAAAAAATTCAAAATCTGAATTTTGAATAGTATTACCATTTTGTACTATACCATTATTATATTTGATCCACATTCCAATAATTCTAGATTCTATATTTCCTACTTTATTAGCAAGTATATTGTTATATGAATTTAAAAATAATTCTTGAGTGTAAGGACCATCTTGTCCAAAATTTATTTCACCAATCAAAAAGTTTCTTACAGAATCTGCGGTATATCTTTCAAGTAAAATTCTTGGATCAATAACTTCTTTTTTGCCGATTTCTTTACTTTTACTTAATTTAGCATTACCAAAAGTTAACCAACCATGACCATAAATTTTAGTAGGCAAAGGCAAATCTAATGCCATCAAAATTGCTGGCCATATAATTGCATGAAATCTAACAATTTCTTTACCAACTACATGTACATCTGCAGGCCAAAACTTTTTGAATAGCGAATCATCATTTGATAAATATCCAAGTGCAGATATATAGTTAGAAAGTGCATCAATCCATACATAAATTGTTTGATCATTATCAAAAGGAACAGGTATACCCCATTTCACGCTTTTTCTTGATACACATAAATCTTTCAATCCTTTATCAAAAAAGTTTTTAGTCATTTCATTAGCTCTATTTTGAGGGACAAGAAAGTTTTTATTGTTTCTATATAATTCTTTTAATTTTTCTTCATATTTACTTAATTTAAAGAAATAGCATTCTTCATTAGTTACAATAACTTCCCTACCACAATCAGGACATTTCCCATCAACTAATTGATCATCACTCCAAAATGATTCACAAGGGATACAATATTTACCTGTATATTGAGATTTATAAATGTCTCCATTTTCATATAACTTATTAAAAATTTTAGTAACAGTATCAACATGTTCTTTATCAGTAGTTCTAATAAATTTATCATAAGAAATATGTAATTCATTCCATAATTTTTTTGTATCATTTACAATTTCATTTAAGTGTTGCATTTCTGACATTCCCTTTGAATTAGCTATTTTTTCAATTTTTTGGCCATGTTCATCAGTGCCAGTTAAATAAAATACATCATAGTCTAATAATCGATAAAATCTAGCAATAGCATCACATACTACTGTAGTATAACAATTACCTAAAGTTAATTTATTACTAGGATAATATATCGGTGTTGTAATATAAAATTTTTTATTCATTAAAAAGCTCCTATTTAACATCCATTCTTACAAATAATGGCTCAAATTCTTTGATTTTTAAGTCTTTATTAGTTTCTATGTAATTCCATGCTAAAGTATCAAAATCAAATAATTTGGCTATTTTTTGGCTTGTTTCAGGCATAAATGGATTAAGTATATTAGCTAAGTTATAAATTACATTAGAACATGTATACATAACTCTATTAAATTCTTCTAAATTTTCTTTAGCTAATATCCAAGGCTTACTCTCATCATAATACTTATTAGCATATTCAAGTAAACTTAAAATTAATTTACAAGCCTCTTTAAATTCATATTTTTCTATTTGCGCACCAATTTCATCATAATATCTAATAATAGTATTTTTTACTTCTTCATCCATTACATCTTTTTTAATTTCAGTTAATCCTTTAAATTTAAGTGTTCTATTAACAAAATTACCAAGTTTATTAACTATCTCACTATTATGAATAGTAGCGTATAACTTGTTACTAAAATCACTATCTTTCTTTTCAGGACCATACCCTAGCATAAAGAATCTTAAAGTATCACTACTTCCCCTCTCTACTATATCCTTAGTTTCCTCATAATTACCTGAAGATTTAGATATTTTATCTCCATTTAAAGTTAAATATTCACTAGATACTATATCTGTAGGTAATTTATAGTTTTCATTAATTGCCATTAATAATGCTGGAAATATAATAGTATGGAAAGTAATATTATCCTTACCATGCGCCATATAAGAAAGATCACAACTACCTTCTTTTAAATAATCATTATAATTTAAATTATTATCTAAGCAATATTTCATACATGCACTTACATATCCAAGTACAGCTTCAAACCACACATAGATTCTTTTATTTTCATAACCTTCAAAAGGGACTTCTACACCCCAATCAAGATTTCTAGTAATAGCTCTATCTATTAAACCCATTTTTAAATATTTTTTAGTTTCATTAACAGCATTAAGTCTCCATCTATTTTCATTAGATTTAACATAG
>CAVHAY010000034.1:0-3464 GCA_963634115.1 Clostridia bacterium
CATTAAATCCTCTTTATTGGCAGCAAATAGTAAAATTATATCAAACTTTATTTGAATATTCTATGAGTAATAATTTTGACGAAGAATATATAGATACATTAATATCCCAACAAACTGATAACATTATAAATTCACCTTTAGATTTAGATAAAGCTATTTCTTTAGCAAATTTAATATATTCTTTAGAAGAAGATAAAATGGATTTTCTTCATATATATACAAAGAAATTAAGAAAATAGAGTAAAAATTTCAATAATTATTATAAGTATGTTATAATAATTCTAGGAAAGAGGGGATAATTATGAATAATTTTTATTCAAAAGTATTTATGTGGTTATTTTTTGGCTTACTTATTACTTTTGCGACAGGCTATTATACACTTACTAATGAGGAACTTTTAATTAAAATATTTTCTGGTAATACTCTTGGGATAATATTTATTGTTCAAATAATCTTGTGTCTTGTACTTTCTATCAGAATAGAGAAAATGCAACCAATAACTGCTAAAATATTGTATATTGGTTACACAGCTTTAACAGGTTTAACCTTTGCCAGTATATTTTTTATATTTGATATCGCTTCCGTTTTATATGTGTTATTAATAAGTGCTATTATATTTGGTATATTTGCCATTATTGGAGTAAAAACCAAAATAAATTTAAATGGTATTGGTACATATTTATTAATAGGTTTAATTGCTGTTATAGTACTTGAAATAGTAAACATGTTCTTATTTAATAATAATCTTGATATGGTAACCGCAGTTATTGGAGTAATTGTATTTGTAGGCTTTATTGCTTATGATATGCAAAGAATTGGAAGAATGAATACTTCTGGTTATGGTAATGAAAATTATGCTATTTTAGGAGCATTTAATTTATATCTTGATTTTATTAACTTATTTATTAAACTTTTAAAGATATTTGGAAAGAGAAAGTAACTAATTTTAGTTATTTTCTTTTGTACCCATTTTAAAACATAGACATATAATAAAACTAGGTAAGTGGGTGAATGATGTGTATTTAAATGATTTAGATATTGGGATGCATGCAATTATAGATGAACCTGCAGCAAATTCAAATATAAAAGGAAGACTTATGGATATTGGCTTTGTATCAGGAACCATGATTACTCCTCTTTTGAAAAATGCTGGTGAAAATATGGTAGCGTATCAAATAAAAGGAACTATTGTAGCTTTACGTAAAGATGATACATCAAAGATAAAGGTGCATATTATATGAAAGTAGGATTAGTAGGTAATCCCAACGTTGGTAAAAGCACAATATTTAATGCTTTGACAGGATTACATCAACATACTGGTAACTGGACTGGTAAGACCGTAAATACCACATCTGGTTATAAAACAGTTTCCAAAACAGTTTATGAATTTATAGATCTTCCAGGTACTTATTCTTTAATAGCGCATTCAAAAGAAGAAGAAGTAACTAGAGATTTTGTCTATTTTGCCGATTATGAGGCTTTACTTATAGTATGTGATGCTATTTCTTTAGAAAGAAATTTAAATTTAGTACTTAGTATTTTAGAGATAACTGATAAAGTAGTCATATGTATTAATTTAATAGATGAAGCCCAAAAGAAAGGAATAGAAATAAAATATAAAGAATTATCACATTTACTTAATGTTACCATTTTACCAGTAGTAGCCAAAAATAAAGAAGGATTAGATAAGATAACTGATGCTTTGGATAATGTTTGTGCAAATAGTAGAATAACTTATAACATTAAGTATAATAGCAAAATAGAAAATGCCATAACAATGCTTGATGACTACACTTCTAATAGAGCAGAAGCCTTAAAATTAATAAGTGATAATAACTTTATTAAAAACTATAGTATAGATGAAAAATTATCCTCTAAAATTAATAAAATCAGAAAATATTTACATGATAGTGGCATAGATGACATAAATGCTTCTATATCTACTACAATTCAAAATATAAGTAAAGATATTGCCAGTAAGACAGTAATATTCCATAAAAAAAATTACAATAAACGAGATATCCTTATTGATAAGATATTAACCAGCAAAATATTTGGGTATCCACTTATGATATTACTGTTAATATTAATATTTTATTTAACAATAAAAGGTGCAAATTACCCATCTGATCTTTTATATAGTTTATTTTTTACCTTAGATGATTATTTAGAAAACTTTCTAAATCTTATACATATACCCCCTTTAATTATAGATATTTTAATAAATGGTATATATAAAACAACAGCTTGGGTAGTAGCCGTTATGTTTCCACCTATGATAATATTTTTTCCTTTATTTGCCCTGCTTGAAGATTTAGGATACTTACCTAGAGTGGCCTTTAATTTAGATAATATTTTTAGTAAATGTGGTTCTTGTGGTAAGCAAGCTTTAACAATGTCTATGGGTTTTGGTTGTAATGCTGTAGCAGTAACTGGGGCTAGAATAATTGATTCCAAAAGAGAACGTTTACTAGCTATTATTACTAATAGTTTTATTCCCTGTAATGGTAGATTTCCTATTTTAATAACAATAATTTCATTATTTATTGTAACCAAGACCAACTATTTACTTAGTTCTTTAATGCTTACTAGTTTAATTATTTTTAGTATATTATTTACTTTTTTAATAACCAAAATATTATCTTTAACTATCTTAAAAGGAGAAAAAAGCTCTTTTACATTAGAACTTCCACCATATAGGATACCTAAAATAGGAAGCGTTATTATTCATTCGGTTATTGATAGAGCATTATTTATTTTAAAAAGAGCAGTTTATATATCTGCTCCTGCTGGTTTAATAATATGGCTTATGGCTAATATAAAAGTTGATGGTTCTTCTTTACTTACCATTACTGCTAATTTTTTAGATCCCGCATCATCTTTAATAGGACTCGATGGTGTCATTATTTTAGCGTTTATTTTAGGACTTCCCGCTAATGAGATTGTAATACCTTTAATAATAGTAGGATATATGGGTGCTGGTCAACTAATAGAACCTAGTACATTAAATAATTTAAAATCTTTATTAATAGAAAATGGTTGGACTCTTACAACAGCAATATGTATGCTTATTTTTACAATTATACACTTTCCATGTATGACAACAATTATTACTATTTTTAAAGAATTGAAAAGTCTTAAATATACAATTCTTTCTATATTTATTCCTCTAGGAAGTGCAATTGTTTTATGCTTTATTATAAATTTAATATTATAGAGCCTATTTAATAGGCTCTATTTGGACTGCTACTTTATTATATAGTTTACTCATATCACCATAATAAGCAGCTTTTATTTCTTCTTTTATATCACATGGCACTGTTACTTTGTATCCTTTACTTTCGGCATAATCTTCTAGAAATTTATTAATAGTTAAATTATTACCATCCCTAAATGGTAAAATAATATATAATTCACTAAGAAGATAAGTAAAAACATTTTTAAAATCTATATTAGAGTAATCA
>CAVHAY010000035.1:0-3260 GCA_963634115.1 Clostridia bacterium
GTGTAAGTGTTAGATAAAAAGTGACTAGTATATTTAGTTACTTTTTTCATATATTTTAATATGATAAATATTATTAAGGGATTTATTATTGGAATACTTAAGATTGCACCTGGTGTTAGTGGTAGTATGATGGCTATTTCTTTTGGTATTTATGAACGAATGATTAGTATTATTTCTAATATTTTTCATATTAATTTTAAAGATTTTATTTTTTTATTAACTATTTGTATGGGTATTTTTAGTGGTATTATTCTTTTTAGTGGAGTTATTAAATGGCTTTTAGCGGCATATTATTTTCCTATGATGTTTTTATTTATGGGATTAATTGCTAGGGGGTTTAGAGATCTTAAAGATAATGTTTCTTTTAATAGAAAAAACTTGCTTATAATGATTTTGATAGGTACTATCTTTATGTTTATGATGTATTTTATTTGTAATAGTGGATTATTTAGTATTAATAAAAGTGGTATTAGTTTTTTTACTATGGGATGCATAGAAGTATTTACTTCTATTGTTCCTGGAATAAGTGGAACAGCAATTTTTATGTCATTAGGGTGTTATGAAATTCTTTTAGATTTGTTTTCTAATTTATTAAATCCTGATTATTTTAAATTTAATATATATTTTACTCTTGGTATTATTATAGGTTTATTTATTTTATCAAAAATACTTAATTTTTTGTTTAAAAAATATCATAAATTTATGAATTTATTGATTTTTGTTCTTATGCTTTCTTCATTTTTAATGATGGCATATGATTTATTTATATCAGGGCCTAATATATTTGATATTATTATAGGTAGTATTTTATTTTTTTTAGGTTATAAGACTACTAATTTTGTTAATAAAATTTCATAATATAACATATTATGGGGTAGAGAGGTGAGATATATGAATAAAAAATTACCTGGCGTTTTTGTAAATTCAGCTCAAAAGCCTTTAGGGAATAATGAGCGAGTTTCATATTCTAGTGGAGATGAGAAATTAACAGAGGAAACACAAGAAAATTCTAAAGTGGTTTCTAATGAAAAAAATATTAATCAAAAAATAAATGATATTTTTAATTCTTCAAACTATGTATATAAGGCTGATGTAGAAGTTAAAATGCGTGATAAAAATGTTACTGCAAGAATAGTAGGCAGAAACAGTACACATTTAATTACAATAGAAAATGAATTAATTCCAATTAGTGATGTAGTTGATATTAAGAGAATTGAGAAATAGCACTATGTGTTATTTTTTTAGATAAATATTAAAAAAATTGCCAATTGGCAATTCTTCTAAACACCTTCGACATATGTATCTTGTAAACATCTGCAGCAGCATACACAATTTAAATTCATTGTAAAGAATGTATTTGTTGCGATATATGGTATTGTTTCTTTTTCTTCGGCATCAGTATTATCTGCGAGGACTCTGAATGTGGCACAGCAACCATCTACTTTTTCTACTCTAAATACGTTTGAACATGTTACTTCATTATCACCACAAACTGCATTTGTTTTAGTAGTAGGCATTTGCCAAGGAGTACCATTTCCTGCGCTTGTATATAGCATAATAGGTCTTGTGTTGCAGCCTACTGTTGATACTGAACAGCCTAGAAATCCTCTATCACATGTATCTAAACAAGTATCTGCGCATTGTGCATTGTCCTGCAAGATGTTGATAACTGTTAGAATTTCTGATATGCATCGGCATTCATTTGTGTTATTGTTACACATATATAATCCACCCCTTCATTTACTTTCAATATAACATATTCATATTTGGTTAAATGGTGTAAATGAAATACCCAATTATTATTTTTTGATAATAAATATAACTATAAAAAACGGTTTTATAACATAAATAAAGTTATTTTTATGGTTTATATTAATGAGTCTTATTATACTTTGTCCTATAAAGTGATATTGTCTTGTTAGAATTAAATGTGAAAATCAGTTGAAATTATATTAAAAACTGTTTTATTGCTGGAAAAATTGGGTAAAATGTGCTATTATTTAGAGGAGGAGGTAAGGAAATGAATGAAAATAAAAGACTTTTAGTACTTTTTGGTGCTGTAATCGCTATTGTTGTTTTAATTTTAGCAATTGCATTCTGGCCTGAAAAAGATGAATCTTTTGTCTGCGGTGTAAAGGCTGATAAGAATTATAAAAAGTTAGGAGCTTTAAACTATGATAAGTATGAATGTTTATACGCAACTGACAGTAGTAATGTTATTGCTTATACAAGTGTGATGAGTGCGAAAGATAAAAAATCGTTAGAAAAAGTTGCTGAAAGTATTAATCATACTATATATTATTTGGATGCTGATAATATCAGTAAGAGTGATATGAAAAAGATTAAGAAAGATCTTAAATATAGTGATAATTCATTTGAGAAAGATGTTGTACTTGTTGTCAAAGATGGAAAGGTTACAAACTATAAAGATACTGATTTAACTTCAAGTGATGATATTAAAGATTTTCTTAGTGAAGCAGGTATTGCAAAATTTGCGTTTGATATCAAGTCCGATGAAGAGTATGAAAATTTAGGTGAAGTAAGTTATGCTCAATATAAAAAATTATATGATAGTGATAAATCATTTGCTTTAGTTTTAGCGCAAACTACTTGTAGTTATTGTTTAAAATTTAAACCTATCATTAATGAATATGCTGATGATAATGATTTACCTATTTACATTGCTGAAATAGATACTTGGGAATCTGATGATATAACTGCATTACAAGATTCTTTAAAAGACTATTTTGATGAAAATAAAAGTTGGGGAACTCCTACTACTTTAGGAATTAAAGATAAAAAGGTTGTTTCTAGCTTAAGTGGATACACTGATGATACAGATGAAATTGATAATTTCTTTAGTGAATTAGGACTAAAATAATAAGAAGATGATTACAGATCATCTTTTTTGTTTGTTTATTTAGTAAAAAAAGCACTAAAAAAGCCTTGAAAATTTGAGGCTTTGATATACATATTGGTGGAGAATAAGGGACTCGAACCCTTGACCCCCTGCGTGCAAAGCAGGTGCTCTAGCCAACTGAGCTAATTCCCCAACTGCTTTTTGATTATAGCACGTTATTGGGTTAAATGCAATAGTTTTGCGAAAATTTTTTTATCCCCCTGAATTTTTATTTGAAATTCCGTTTTTAATTAAATAACGGAATTAAGTATAAAAATTAACTCTATCATTTTGACAGAGTTAACAATATTCTTATTTTATCCTATAGTATATGGACTGTTCTGTGTTCCTTCTCCCCCTA
>CAVHAY010000036.1:0-146 GCA_963634115.1 Clostridia bacterium
ATTGTTAGTTCTTCTAATACCTGTTTTTATTTTTCCTAATTTAACCTTATATTTAAAGCCTTTTAAGAGAACGGTTAAATCTTTATTAAGTTTTAGATTTTCAATTACTTTAAATTCAAGCATGAAAAAAGTCCTCCTTTCTGGAA
>CAVHAY010000036.1:178-3483 GCA_963634115.1 Clostridia bacterium
GGTGATGGGAATCGGACCCACGTTATCAGCTTGGAAGGCTGGAGTTCTACCATTGAACTACACCTGCAATTAGTAGGCATTTATAATTATACGGATATCTCTTTCAAATGTCAACTGATTTTTATAATTTTGCTAAAAAATTGTTATAGATAGTTGATTTAGTTGATTATTCCATAGCCTTTATATGCATAATCATTATACTTTTATTTTACAACAAGCCTTATTATACATCCTTATAACTGCTGCTTAATTTACTTCATAATAACTTTTATAATATATTAACATTTATTATTTTTTAACTACACCGCAATAAATTCATTTATGGCATAAAAGCATTAAAATGCCACAATTTAAAACAAAACAATAATAAAAAATTATAACGATTAATGATGACATAACATTTAGTATTAATTATTACAAATTAATTGAAATAGTCCTATCTTAAAAAATAAAATATTTATCCAATGTTAGTAATTTTATTATTGAATAGAATACTAATTATTTTTCAAATATTAGTTCGCATATCACTATGTAAACTTATGTACAAAGTGTTTGCTTTCTAAAAATATTTTTGATACAATGAGTTACGGTGATTAAGATGGCAAAGTATGATGAAAGTTCTATAAAAATATTAGAAGATTTAGAAGCCGTTAGAAAGAGACCTGGTATGTATATTGGCTCCACTGACAGTAGGGGGTTACATCATTTAGTATGGGAAATTGTTGATAATTCTATTGATGAAGTTATAAATGGCTATGGTAATAAGATAATAATAACCATTCATAAAGACGGATCAGTAAGTGTTGAAGATCATGGTAGAGGAGTTCCCACAGGTATGCATGCCAGTGGTAAAAGTACTCCAGAAGTTATATATACGGTACTTCATGCTGGTGGAAAATTTGAAACATCAGGTTATAAAGTTAGTGGTGGATTACATGGTGTTGGTGGTAGTGTAGTAAATGCTTTGTCAAAATGGATGGAAGTAACCATTAAAAGAGATGGCTTTGAACATTATATTAGATTTGAAAACGGTGGTCATACAGTTATTCCTTTAAAGAAAATTGGTACTGCAAATAAAACAGGAACCATAGTCCATTTTTTACCAGATGATGCCATCTTTTCTAGTACTAACTTTTCATTTACTAAAATATGTGAAAGAATGCAAGAAAGTGCTTTCTTACTTAAAAATTTAACTATTGAGGTCATTAGTGAAAAAGATGATAAAAAAGAAGTATTCCATTATGAAAATGGTATTAATTCTTTTGTTAATTATTTGAATGAAGATAAAAAGGTTTTACACAAAATAGTAGATATGCAAGGAATGCGTGAAGGTATAAATGTTGAAGTTGCATTCCAATATACCGATACATATTCAGAAAATATTATTTCTTTTGTTAATAATGTAAAAACTTCAGACGGTGGAACCCATGAAGTAGGGCTTAAAACAGCCTTTACCAAAGTATTTAATGAATATGCTAAAAATAATGGCTTTTTAAAAGCCAAAGATAAAAATTTGGAGGGTACAGATACTAGAGAGGGCTTGACAGCAGTTATATCACTTCAAATACCAGAAAAGCTTTTGCAATTTGAAGGTCAAACTAAAGGTAAACTAGGTACTCCAGTAGCCAGAACTGTAGTTGAACAAATTGTTAGTGAAAAACTTACGTTTTTCTTGGAAGAAAACAAAGAAAGTGCTACTAAAATATTAGATAAAATGCTTAAATCAAAACATGTTAGAGAAGCTGCAAGAAAGGCGAGAGATGAGGCTAGACTTGGTAAAGGGAAAGGTCGTAAGGAAAAATCTATTTCTGATAAATTTACTCCGGCTCAAAGTAAAAATCCTAAAATAAATGAACTTTTTTTAGTCGAGGGAGATTCAGCAGGTGGTTCTGCTAAACAAGGGCGAGATAGAAAATTTCAGGCTGTTCTTCCATTAAGAGGTAAAGTAATAAATACTGAAAAAGCTTCACTCACAGATGTTCTTGCCAATAACGAAATTAATACTATGATTCATACCATAGGATCTGGTATTGGTAGTGATTTTGATATTAATACATGTAACTACGATAAAGTAATAATAATGACTGATGCTGATGATGATGGTGCTCATATTCAAATATTACTACTAACATTCTTTTATAGATTTATGAAACCTTTAATAGAACATGGACATCTTTATATCGCTATGCCACCATTATATGCTTTAAAAAATGGTAATAAAATATATGGTTATGCTTGGGATGATAAAGGTGCTGAAGAAATAAGAGCTAAACATAAAATAAAATTAGAAAAGCAAAGATATAAAGGTCTTGGTGAAATGAATGCTGAACAATTATGGGAAACAACTATGGATCCTAGTAAAAGAAGTCTAACAAAAGTAAATTTATTAGATGCTTCACTCGCAGAAAAAAGAGTGAGTGTTCTTATGGGGGATAAAGTAGAACCTAGAAAAGAATGGATTGAAGAAAATGTTGAATTTACTTTAGATGATGGTTATATTAAATAAGAGGTAAATATGGAAAAAAGTGGAGTAGTAGTTATAAAAGATTTAAAAAAGCCTAAAATACCAAATGATGTGAAAGATATATATTTTGATAATTTAATTAATGATAAAGATGTGATATTACCAGAAGGTGTAGAAAATGCTAGGTTTCCTATGTTAACTAAAACAAATGGAGTTTCATATCCATCTAGTTTAAGATATTTATCTATGGATAGTTTAAAAGGTACACGTAATTTGGTATTAAATGAGGGCTTAAAAATTTTAGAATTAGATTCTGTAACTAGTGTAAAAGGTTTAACATTTCCAAAAACATTAGAGGAATTACACTTAGATTCACTGAAAAATCCAAAAGACTTAATATTACCAGAAGGTTTATTGGAACTACACCTAAACAGTGTAAAAAACTTAAAAGGTGTAATTTTACCGCAATCTTTAAAATACCTTTATCTAAATTCTTTAGAAACAGTGGAAGGTATCACATTTCCAAATGGTCTTGAAGAGTTATCTTTAAATAGTCTTGAAAATATAAATTCTTTGATTATTCCAAGTAATATAAAAGTGCTTTATTTGAATAATGTTAAAGCAGTAATAAATAAAATAATTCCAGATAGTTTGAATACTTTATTTATAAATAAAGCAACTACTATTAGTGGTGTAGTTTTACCAAAACAAATGGATTTTCTATCAATGAATAGTTTAGAAGATTTTAGTGGTATAACATTACCAGAAAAAGTAAATGTTCTTTGTATAAATAGTAAAAAAGATACCCAAGATCTTATATTACCTGAAATAACATCAAGGC
>CAVHAY010000037.1:0-3511 GCA_963634115.1 Clostridia bacterium
CCTATAATGTGTTACCACTATGTTTATTGCTGGCTATATCTAAAAAAAATATTAATAATTATAGCTTTAAAAAGTCTTTATGTTTTTATATTCTTTCTATGTTGACGGTAGTGATGGTTGTTTTCTGTACATTATCAGTTTATGGGATTAACTTGTCAATGCTTTTAGATTTTCCGGAGTTCCATTTACTAAAAAAGGTATCTATTGGTAATTTTATTGATAAACTAGAAGGTATTTTATCAATGGAATGGGTAGTGGCATTATTTTTTCTTTTACTAGTTACACTATATTTTATTATAACTGGCATTAAAAATATTTTCCCTATCAAAAAAAGCGCTAATAATTATTTAATTATAATTATCTGCGCAAGTTTACTTGTCTTTAATACATATACTTTTGTTTATAATGGTAGTCATAATGATTTTGTTAATAGAGAAATGCTACAGGTTATGTATCTTATATATTTTATTTTTCCTTGCATAACTCTAATTGGTTTATTATTTAAGATAGTTCATCAGCAAAACTACACTGGATGCAATAATTACGATCACTAATATTACAATTATAATGATATTAATGACATTACTTTTAGGTTTTTCACCATCTACAAAGTCAGATTTATTCAATTTTAAACTAGAAGTAAAGAATGAGTTATCAAAGACTGGTATATCATTTTTTTCTTTTTCAATAGCGTCTTTCATACTATCAAGTTCTCCTACTTTAGTGTCATCGGCTTTTAAATCGCTTAATAGATCTTCAGCAGATTCTATTGTACCTAATTTATTCATTCTACTAGTATTTGTAATATTATCTATCATTTCTTTAAGGTCGCTATCAGGTTCATTTTTGAAGTGATCTTTTCTTTTAAGTGCTTTTTTTAAATCAGCATTTTTAAATATATTATATTCAGTATTTTTTAGTACTCTCTCTTTATCATCTGGCACTTGATGTTCTTTAGCTTCTCTTAAAATATCTCTTATATCATAATTTTTTTCCACTGGTTTTTGATATGTTTTAGTAGGAATTGGTTCATTTCTCTCGGGTAATTTTGTACGATATTCTCTTTTATTTTGAACTTTATTTGGAGCATTTAACAACTCTTTGACTTTATTTATATCTATTTGACCATTTTTTTCTAGTTCGGCAATTCCTTCAATATTAGAATAATCTCCATATGAATACACTTTGCTATATAAGTCTTTATTACGATTACTTCTCATATGATCTTTAGGTTTTTGTGATGAATGACCATAATATTTTTCCATTCTACTTGGCATGCTGCAACACCTCTATAATTATGATATCATATTTTGTTTTTTTTTAAAAGATAGCCCTTGCATTTTACATGCTTTTTCTTTATAATGTGTATCGGAGGTAAAAGATATGGCAAAAGTTATTGTAGATAAAAATTTATGTATTGGATGCGGTGCATGTACTGGTATTGCAAGTGAAACTTTTACTATCGGAGATGATGGATTTGCAGAAGCCATTAATAATGAGATAACTGATGAAGTTAAAACAGCAATAGAATGTTGTCCAGTTGGGGCAATAAAAACTGAAGAAGAATAAAACAAAGGTCCCTTGGATATATTGTTTATTTTCTTTAGTATATTATCATTAGATTATTTTTAAAGCAAAAAACTTTATTCTGTTTTTAATGAATAAAGTTTTTTTACTTCTTTAATAGATAATTTTCTATATTCTCCAGATTTAAGACCTTCTAATGTAAGAAAAGCATATTTTTCTCTTTTTAGGGCTACTACTTCATAGCCAATGGCTTCAAACATTCTTTTTACTTGATGATATTTTCCTTCGTGAATGGTTAATTCTATTATTGATTTATTATTTTTTTTATCAAGTTTTTTTATTTTTACTTTAGCTCTAGATGTTTTTTGGCCATCAATTATTACACCTTTTTCAAATATTTTGATTTTTTTAGGATCTACTGCTTCGTTTATTTTAGCAATATATACTTTTTCTATTTCGCTTGATGGATGAGTTAGAATATTTGTAAGATAGCCATCATTAGTTAGAAGAAGGAGGCCACTAGTATTATAATCTAATCTTCCTACAGGATATAATCTATGTTTTGTTTCTACAAGGTCTATTACTGTTTTACGTCCTTTTTCATCTTTTGCTGAGGATATTATTCCTCTTGGTTTATAAAGTAAAATATATTCTTTATCTTCTGTTGTTAATTCATTATTTTCTACTGAAATGCTATCTGAAAAAGAAGCTTTTTCACCCACACTGGTAATGATTCTGCCATTTACTTTAACTTTTCCTTGTTTGATTAACTCTTCAGCTTTTCGCCTTGAGCAGTATCCACTATTTGCGATTATTTTTTGTAATCTTTCCATGTGCATCACCAAATTTATTATATATTAATGATAGGTAAATTGCAAATGTTAAAAGAACATTGGTACTATTAAAATACTTAATATAACAGTTACTAGATCGGCAAGTAATCCAGCCCATAAGGCGTATTTTATTTTTTTTATGCCTATGATACCAAAGTATAAAGTAATTATATAAAGAGTGGTATCACTTGAACCTTGAATAACTGATGATAATATACTAAGGTAACTATCAGGGCCATAATTTTGATACATATCATTTAAAAGGGCAAGCCCGAATGAACCAGAAAGTGGACGCATAATAGCAATTGGTAATATTTCTAAGGGAATATTTATCATTAAAAATACAGGTTTTAGAAAGGTAAATACACTATCAATTAAACCACTATTGGTAAATATATTTATACCAAATATCATAGCGAGTAATGGCGGAAACATATTTAAGACCATAGAGAAAGATTCTTTAGAGCCTTCTATAAAAGTATCATATACATTTATTTTTTTATAGGTGCCATATATGATTACAATTATTACTACAAGAGGAATAAAAAGGTTTGATAATAATTTCATTTAGACCTCCTATAGAATATTCTATCTATTACAAGGCCTATAAATAAAGAAATGAAACTAACTAATATACAAGGAATTATAATATTTGATGGATCTGTGGAATCATGCATCATTCTAAGGGATATTATAGTTGTGGGAATAAGTGTAACTCCGCAAGTGTTGATGACTAAAAAGGTTATCATGCTTCTTGAGGCAACATTTTTATTTGGATTTAATGTTTGTAAAGACTGCATAGCCTTTAGTCCAAATGGTGTAGCAGCATTACCAAGGCCAAAAACATTAGCAATGATATTGGAAGATATTAAACTTAAAGATTCATGGCCTTTTGGTATATCTGGAAATATTTTTAATAATAATGGAGATATAGCTTTGGACATTCTGGTCAAAAGTCCAGATACTTTGGCGATATTCATTAGTCCAAGCCAAAGGGCAAGCAATGGAAATATCTGGATTATTAATTCAAGTGCTACTTTACCACTTGATAATATTTCAGTATTTAATATATCAGTTTTACCTGTTACTATTAAATATAATGAACCACTTATTATAAAAAATATCCATAGTTTATTAATCATTTGTTATCC
>CAVHAY010000038.1:0-10849 GCA_963634115.1 Clostridia bacterium
ATAAAGTAATGTATTTTTTTATTAGTTAGCAAAAAAGCTCACAAAAATAAGTAAATTGTTGTTAAAACTTTTAAAAAGTGATAAAATTGTTATATAATAAAAAAGGTATAACAACATAAAAACTACAATATGTTTTGTGAAAATAATGTTTTAATATGGTATCGGAGGTAAGTTTATGAAAGAATATAGAAAAGTTGTAGAATTTAGCTTTAATAATAATAAATATAATATGTATTTAGATAGTTCAAATAAGCGATTTTTCTTACGAGTACATGAGGATGGTAATTTAAGTTATATAACAATAGAAGAATTATTTGATTTAATAAAACATTTTAAAACAGTACCAAATGTCATGAATATAAGCAAAGGTAATATAAAAGAAAAAATAAAAATTATTCCTAAGGTTATTATAGGTGGTGTTACTGTAACATTAACCTTATCAATGATAATGACAGGGTTATCAATGTATAATAGCCATCAAAGAGTAAGTGAATTTGAACAGCGTTATGCTCAGACGCATGTCCTTACGGCAGAAGAAGTACAAAGCTATATTTCAAGTGATGATTTAAATCAAGCTGAAAGTGAAAAAGATAAAGCACAATTAGTTGTAGATACATATCTAGAAAGTGATTGGCTAAAATATATTTACATATATGATATGGATTATCTAGATCATGCATTCGAACATAAAGATATAACATTAGATATGTTATATCAAGTAATTGAAAGCAATTCTTCCATTTCAGACAAATTTAAAGATTTATTGTATGAGTACTGTGATTCCCTAGTGAAAAATTATCCTGATGCCAATTTAAGAGTTTTGTACGAAAATCTTCACACATTAGAAGTTGTGGAGTGTGATCAGTATGAATTAACACAAGCAGCACTAACTGTCTATGCTTCAGGATGCTATATCAGAACAGAAAACAAAATATATGTGTTAGAAGATAAAGAATATGAAAAAGGTACTTGGGATTACCAAGTTATATTTCATGAACTTAGCCATTGTTTAAGAACAGGTGTATATGACATTGATGGAACAAACATAAAAGTACAAGTTGAAGGACAAAATTTTAGCAATACGATAACTGCTGAGGCATTAAATTCATTATTTGCTGTAAGTTTATTTGATTATGAAGAAAATGATATAGCATATCAATTGCAAAGTAATTATCATAAAGTTATTATAGATTGTATGGACAATTATGATTTAAATGATTATGTTAATCATAGTTTGAGTTATTATGCACATCAATTAGATGAATTTAATGGTGATGAAAATTATGCAACAGTTATTTTAGAACTAATTCAAATGCAATATGATGATTACCATAGTGAATCAATTAAAGTAGAACCAATGGGTTATTATCCTATTTATGATTATATTTCTAATATGTATTTTAATAAATATATTAGTTCTGATATGAGCTATGAAGAAGCTGTAGAAAAGACAGATAACTTAGTGGAAACTATACTTTTTGATGTACCTGAAGGTTATAATATTGATACAAATCGCTTTTATGATAATTTAAATGAGTATTGTGATTCAATAGGCATTACGGTAGCGGCAAAAACTAGATAAATTTATAATAAGAATAAGAAGGGAAATAATTGATGTGTTATGATAGTATATTTATTTAACAACGAAATTTTAAAAACGATGAATTTACCTGCCAAAGTTAGTGGTATGTATCCAATATATGTTAATGATCAAATTATTGCTAACATTTCCTCAAATGAAAATAAATGGTTTGTTCAATTGTCAAACAGTTTAGCTTCAAATGAACTAAAGACATTTAATAATGAGTTAATACCATATAAAATTTACAACATATCAGCTAATGTAGGTAATAATCATTTCTATATGATAGCTACTCCAAAGTACGACCCAAACAGTTTTCAATTGGAAGCATTAAACCAAATAACAATAGGAAATGATCCAAATTGCGACATATATTACCCTTATAACACTAATGTTTCAGAAATAATGAAAGTTATACCAGCGGGTTCTAAAGGAGTATGGAACATTGAAACAAATTCTAAAAACTTTTTCGTTTCTGAACAAAGAGCAATAAGTGGAACAAAAATAATGAGTGGTGATTATGTATTTTTCTATGGCCTTAGAGTGATATTTGCAGGTTCTAGAATAATTATTAATAATCCTAATGGATTATTAAAAATAAAAGCAGGTAATTTAAAAAACCATTCACCAGAACCTGATTACGTTATCTCTCCAAATCAGTCTTCAATTCAAAGCGATACGACTGTGTTTAGTAAAGAAGATTATTTTTACAAATCACCAAGATTTAACTTTGTAATAGAAGAAGAAACAATTGATATTGATGAGCCACCAGAACCTATTCAAGAGGATGATATGCCTATTATTTTGACAATTGGTCCACAATTAACCATGATTAGTACATCAGTCTTATCAATGATTAGTTTTTTAGGAATGTATATGCAGGGAGGAGCTAATTCTTTTAGATTTTACATTTCTATCGGAACAGTTGCGGTAACTATAATTGGTGCTTTAGTGTGGCCTACAATTACAAGACGTTTTAACAAAAAAAGAATTAAAAAACGCGAGGAAAAACGACAAAAGAAATACACTGAGTATTTAATGAAGAAAAAACGAGAAATAGATTTAATAAAGGAAAAACAAAAAAGTACTGTAGTTCTTAACCATCCGTCAGCAGATCAGTGTTTAAAAATTATAACTGGAAAAACAAAAGAACTTTGGCAACGAAATATTGATCATGATGATTTTTTATCTTTAAGATTAGGAATTGGCAGTGTTAAAACAAAATTACAAATTAATATTCCAAAAGAAAAATTTACACTCGAAGACGAGGATAAATTATTTACAGAACTTCTAAAAATTGTAGATGATTCATTAATGATTGATGATGTTCCAATTAGTTATAAATTTACTGAACAACGTGTAAATGCAATAGTGGGTCAACCTAACTTAATTAAAGAATTTATGGACTGTGTATTTTTGCAAATGATGACCTTCCATTCTTACACAGATTTAAAGTTAGTAATATTTACGAAAGAACCCAATAAATGGGAATATTTAAAAATCATTCCTCATTGTTGGAATAATCAAAAAAATATGAGATATTTTGCTACTGATGTTGAAGAATTATCTGTAATTTCTGCCGATTTAGAGAAAATATTTGATGCGAGAGTTGCTGATAGTGATGAGGTTAAATTAGAAGATGATGGTGGAGAAAATAGTCCCAAAAAAGATTTTCATGATTTTAGACCTTATTATCTGTTTTTCATTGACGATATGACTTCAATTCGCAATATTTCTTTAATAAATAAAATATTACATTACAAAAGAAATATGGGCTTTTCAATTATTGTTACTTCTGATAGTATATCTAATCTACCTAGTGAAACATCTGATTTTATATGTATTAGTGAGAATGATTCAGCAATAATGACAAGCGAAATCAGTAGTAACCAAAGAAAATTTAAAGCTGATTTAAATCGATATGGTGCAATAGATATTTATAGCTGTGCTCAAATGTTAGCGAACATTCCAATTACTGTGGAAAAAGAAAAATATGAATTGCCATCTTCATTATCTTTCCTAGAACTTTATGGTTTAGGAAGAGTAGAACAATTAAATAGTTTATCTAGATGGACTGACAATAATCCTGTTATCAGTTTATCTGTTCCTATTGGAATAGACCAAAGTGGTGAAATATTTAAAATGGATATTCACGAAAAAGCTTATGGACCACATGGACTTGTCGCAGGAACTACAGGTTCAGGTAAATCAGAGTGGATTGTAACCTATATTTTATCTTTAGCAGTTAACTTTAGTCCAGATGAAGTACAGTTTGTACTTATCGATTATAAAGGTGGAGGGTTAGCAATGAGCTTTGAAAATTCTGAGCTTGGAATTAAATTGCCCCATTTAGCAGGGACTATTACTAACCTAGATAAATCAGAAATTTTTAGATCTATATCAGCAATTGAAAGTGAGTTAAAAAGAAGACAATCCATTTTCAATGAAGCTAGAGAAAAATTAAAAGAAGGTTCTATGAATATCTATAAATATCAACAATTTTATAGAAAAGGTATGGTAGAAGAACCATTAAGCCATTTATTAATAATTTGTGATGAATTTGCTGAGCTTAAACAACAACAGCCAGATTTTATGGAACAGTTAATTTCTACATCAAGAATTGGTAGAAGTTTAGGAATTCATCTTATTCTTGCTACTCAAAAACCTAGTGGTATCGTTAATGATCAAATTTGGTCAAATTCTAAATTTAAAGTGTGTTTGAAAGTACAAGATAAGAGCGATTCAAATGAAATATTAAAAAAACCTGATGCCGCTTTCCTAAAACAAACAGGAGCTTTCTACTTACAGGTAGGAAATGACGATTATTATAATTTAGGTCAATCTGCATGGGCAGGTGCTAAATATTATCCATCAGATATGACAATACACAAAGTAGATGAATCTATCGAATACATTGATAATATTGGTAGAACTGTTGGCTTTTATGAAGAAAAAGTAGAAGAAAAGCGAGAAAGTCAGGGCGAAGAACTATTGAATATTGTTTCATATATCTCCGGTATTAGTAAAGAGATTACTATAAAAAGTCCACCACTATGGCTAGAAAACATTAGTACAAAAATTATAATAAGCAAATTATATAAAAAGTACAATAGACCAAAACCTACACCATTTAAATATAATATAGCAATTGGTGAATATGATGAACCTCGTAAACAAGAACAAGGCATTTTAGAGCTTGATTTACAACAGGGCAATATAGCCATTATAGGTCAAAATGGATCTGGTATTGATAATTTGCTATCTACTATAATTTGGGCTAGTGTAATAGAACATGGGCCTTCTGAAATTGCTTATTATATTATTGATTTTGGTGCCGAAACACTTAAAAAGTTTGCCAAATTCCCACAAGTTGGAGAAGTGGTTTTCCAAGATGATATGGAAAAAGTCGGTGGTGTATTAGACTTAATTATGGAAGAAATGGATAAACGAAAAGAAACTCTTTCTGATTACAACGGCTCTTTTGAATATTATAATAAAGTTAATAGCAAGAAATTACCTTTAATTGTAACTATGATAAATAGTTTTGACATATTTCTTGAAACTAACCCTAGACTAGATGAACTAATGACAAACTTATTTCGAGATTCTGTAAAATATGGCATTATATTTATTTTAAGTGTTGGCAGTACTAATGCTTTAAGACAAAGACAGTTGCAGTATTTTAACCATGTTTTAGTCATGCAATTAAATGATGATTCTCAATATAGAAACATTACTAATTGTAGACGTGGATTAATTCCTAAAAAAGCTTTAGGTAGAGGTATTTGTAAGATAGGTTCTGGTGCAGATTCTTATTGTGAATTTCAAACTGCTCTTATCGCAGAAGAAACTGTTGAATTAGAAGTAATTAAAAATTTTGCTAATAAAAGTGTAGAATTTTTCAAAACTAAAGTTAAGCAACTTGCTAAAATTCCTGATAATGTCACAAGTGATGATTTAATCAAATACATAACAACATTATCAGATATTCCAATCGGATATAACTTTTATGAAAAAGATATTGCTAAATACAATTTACTAACTGAAAAAATACATTTATTTACAGGCAAGAACATAAAAGAAAACATGAACTTTGTATATGCATTAGCATCTATACTTTCAAAAGTTCCAAATGTTAAAGTTAGAGTTGTCGATATGTTAGACTTATTTAAAAAACCAATATTAGATATTAAATTATTTAACGAGAAAATTGATTTAGTGTTTGCCGCTTTAGAAAAAGACGTATTAACTAGAACTGAGGTACAAGGTTATGGTATAAATATAATCATAGGTGCAGGTCAGTATAAAAGGAAACTTTCAAAAGGCGGAATAGAAATATTTAGAAATTTATTTAATCATCTTCCTAATAGTAAGAAAAATATTTATATCTTAATTGATGATTATGATAAAATTAGAAATCTAAAACTAGAAGAGTGGTTTGATCAGGTAAACACATCAAACGGTTTATGGCTTGGTACTGGATTTTCAAATCAAAGTTTACTAACATCTAAGGAATTAAGTGCAGAAGACAAGAAATATAATTATGAAGGACTAGCTTATAATGTAAGTAATGGTGAATATAAAATTATTAAAACTGTTATGGATGGTGATGATTAATGGAATATAAAGTTTTAATTAAATTGTATGTTCCTGAAATTGAGGAAACATATGAAATGTATATTCCAATTAATAAAACAATTGGCGAAATTTGTGAACTTCTGTGTAAAATAGTTAACGATTTATCTAAAGTATATCCAATAAAGAAAAATGCTTGTTTATGTAATCGCAGAACAGGATTTATATATGATAAAAATAGCAGCATTAAAGAGAGTGACATTAAAAATGGTACTGAACTTGTAATTTTTTAAATATCAAGAGTGCATTTAATTTTAAATGCACTCTTTAAAAATATGTAAAATTGACAGGATATAAAAATGTTATCATAATCGTCATTAATATAAATAAATAGTGTTAAATTGTTATTACTAACAACTCAAATATGCTTATAAAACCTTGTATAACTCTAATAAATGTATTTTGCATCCCTTACCCGTTTTTAAAAAAAATGGGCTTTAAAAACATAATTAACGACTTGTTTATTTTTTTATATGGTATTTTAAAACATTTTATGTTATAATTATATTAACATAGAGATAGTACTATGTTGTGTTTTAGTATTTTTGTAGGAGAGGAGTATGAGAATGAAGGAATTTGTTACATGGATAAAAGAAGATGAATTAAGCAGTTTAAGTATTGAAGTTTTGGATTATTCTGATAGAATTTCTGAAATATTTGACAAAATTGATAACACTATAAGTAAACTACCAACATATTATCAAGATTCAGCTTGTACCAAACTTATGAGTTATTATCATGAATTAGCAGAAAATTATTCTGTAATTAAACAAAATATTGTTAGCTATTCTGACGATCTTACAACTTTAATTAAGAAAATGCGCGAAAACGACAAATATATGGCATCTTTATTCCAAAATGCTACTGAAAATACAAAAAACAAAATTAGGTCAGTAAAAGAAATAGGAGGTAGATAATTATGGCTTTACAAATAAGCGGTGCTGACATTGGGGCTGACATTCAAGGTGTACAAACAGCAATTAATAATCTAGAAGTACATGTAATCCAAGATACTATTACAAAAATGAATGGTAGTATGGAAACATTAAGGACAAGTGTAGATGAGGCTTGGGTAGGACAATCTGCTGAAACATTTAAAAAAAACATGGAAACTGATAAAAATACTGTTATTGATGCACTTAATGCAACTTTTGATGGGTTGAAAAGTGAAATAAATCAAATAGTTTCAAGAATGGCTGAGGTTGATGAAGCCTTAGTAGTAGAAAGGGGGTAATTAGGAATGGCTATAAAAAGTGCTATTGGAAATCTTTCTCTTGGAGCACAAGATAGGCTTTCTGATATCTTAAATGGTGCTAAGTCAAAATTTGATGGTATAATAGGCTCTGCTTCAGCTTCTTTAGGTAGCCTATGGAGCGGTGGTTTCGTTGGTATGAGCGAAAGCGGTATGGAACAACTAAAACAAGCTATCGAAACTTACTGTACTGAAATTGAAACAATAATTAATGATTTTAATTCAGAGGGTGATATTGATGGTGCGCTTAAAGGTGAAATCAATACTGCTGCTCGTGATTTTATAAGAGCTATAAAAGAATTATTACAAGCTTATGTTTCTACGATGAGAAAAGGAAAAACTGATGCTGATGAAGCATGGAACAACTGGAAACAAGCATCACAAAACATTAGCGGAGATGTTACTGCTGATGCTGAACAAATTCGCTCTGATGCAAGTTCAATTCGTATTGATAATTAATTTATATGAGAGGTGTTTAATATGTCATCAATTGCACAATGTCAAAACGATATAGTTAGATATAGAAATTTAAAGTCAGATTTAGATTCTATTATAGCTAAACTTTCTTCGGCCATACAAGATTCTGATGACCTCAACACTGAGATCAAATCAAGGTATTTGATCAATGATAATCCTGCTCCAATTTATTCAAGTGTTAATAACTTGAAAAATGATATAAATGAAACTCGTGATTATCTAGACAATACAGTAAAACCTGCGATTGATTCTGCTATTGACGATCTTTATACAGAAAAAAGCCGTTTGGAAAGAATTGAAAGAGAACGCAGAGAGAGAGAAGAACGTGAACGAAGAGAACGTGAGGAACGAAAAAGAGCGGAAGGAAATTGGTGATTTAATATGGCTATTTCTTATATAAATACTATTGAAGTAGATAGTATTGCGAAAGATATAAATACTTTAGCAAATGAGTATAATGATGAAATTAATAATTTATTTAGAAGATTTGCTGAAGTTCCTACTGGTACACAAGAATGGGTAGGAGGACAAGCATCATTCTATTTTAATAAAGTTGCACTTGATAAAAAGCAGTATGTAGATTTTGCGAATAAATTGAGAAGTATATCAAACAAATTATATTCTGACATTTATGAAGTTAATTCATGTTTGAAAAAAAATATAAACGGGGAATCATAAGAACAATTTATCTATGACAAAACTTGTTTATTCAAAAAATGGTGTATATAAGTATTGTAAGCACCATATCAATTCATGTGCAAATAATTTATCTAATGCAATGAATAATTGTAATTTCGATATACCGAGTGATTTTGAATATAACAACTATTTATATAATTTAGATGGTGTATTAAGAGATTATTACAATAGAGCAAATAATTTAGATTCTAAATTACAAAAGTCTAATAGTAATATTGATACATTGTCATCTGACTTATTAAGTAGTGCTGAAAAAATGACAGGTATGAAAATAAAGGAAAGAGATAGAATGATTTATTAAGCAAACGATAACGTTTGCTTTTTATTATGCCTTTTAATATAGAACTTAAGGTGCATCAAAAATAAAAATATGCTAGAAATATAAATAATATTTAAACTAATACATATAATGCTTATAATAGTACTTGACTGCATATACTTCTGACTCATTAATTATTAATAACTTTCATAATATATACATATTATAAAGAAATAAGTACATAATATATATAAATATATTGACCATATACTAAAAAAATGTTAATATTTATATAGAAATGGAGATGAACTGATGTCTAATTTATCAAGTACTATAAATGTAAATGTTCCTAGTGACGTAAAAGAAGAAGCAACTAATTTATTTAATAGTTTGGGGTTAAATATGACAACTGCTATTAATATATTCTTGAAAAAAGCCATATTTGAAAGAGGTTTACCATTTGATGTTAAACAACAACCAACTAAAGAATTTGTTGATGCTTTAAAAGAACTTGATTATATTGAAAATCACGCTGAAGAATATAAAGTATATCATAATGTTGATAAAATGTTTGAGGATATTTTAAATGAGCAATAGCATTAACGATACTAAATATGGTATTATTACCACTAATAAATTTAATAAGCAATTAAAAAAGATTATTAAACAAGGAAAAAAATTAGAAAAATTGAGTTATGTAGTTAAAATACTTGCTAACGGAGAAGCGTTAGATTCAAAATATAGAGATCATGCTCTTCAGAATACCAAATATTATAGAAATTGTCGTGAATGTCATATAGAACCAGATTGGTTATTAATTTATAAAATTAAGGATGATGAAATTATTTTATATTTAGTAGCCACAGGTTCACATAGCGATTTATTTTATATGTAAAGAGTTTGCTTTTTATTATGCCTTTTAATATAGAACTTAAGGTACATCAAAAAGACAATAAATAGATTATATAATGGATAACTATTACATTACTTTATAAAGTAGTGTATTTTTTTATAAATTTATACATAAATTTATAATAGGTGATAACTAATGAAAAAACTAGTAATAATATTATTAATGTTAATACCCATAAATGCAAATGCCTATAGTACTTCGGCAGCATCCGCAGTACTTATGGATATAGATTCTGGACGCATTATATATGCTAAAAATTCACATAATATCCAGTCTGTCGCCTCTATCTCGAAAATAATGACGGCTATAATAGCTATAGAAAATATTAACATTAAAACCAAAGTAATAATTGGAAATGAAATAAATAAAGCATATGGATCTGGAATATATATAAAAAAAGGAGAAAAACTTACCATTGAAGATTTATTATATGGTCTTATGTTAAGAAGTGGTAATGATGCTGCCCTTGCTATTGCAAAACATACCTCTGGCAGTATAGATGAATTTGTAAAAAAAATGAATATTAAAGCAACAGAAATTGGCATGAATGATACTACATTTAATAATCCAAGTGGATTAGATGAAGAAAAAAGTAATTTTTCATCAGCCTATGATATGGGCTTACTTATGAGTTATGCTATGCATAATAGTGAATTTAGACGTATCACTGGAACAAAAAAATATACATTAAAAACAAATAAAAATACATATATTTGGCACAATAAAAACAAACTTTTAAAAAGTTATAAGTATACTACAGGTGGCAAAACAGGTTTTACTAAAATTGCCAAAAGAACACTTGTAACAAGTGCTAGTAAATCTGGCTTAAATCTAACCGCAGTGACATTAAATGATGGTAATGACTGGAGCGATCATAAAAAACTATATGAGGAAGCCTTTAAATCATATAAATCATATCAAATTCTAAATAAAGGTTATATATCAGTATTAGGTGAAAACTATTATAAGAATAATAAACTTTATATAAAACATAATTTTAAATATCCATTATTAAATAGTGAAAAAGATAAC
>CAVHAY010000039.1:0-2592 GCA_963634115.1 Clostridia bacterium
ATATAATAGTAAACCTATTTTTCAACAATATTTTTGTTGACATAATCTATATTTTATGTTAGTCTATCTTGCGAGGAGGAGAGAAAATGAAAAAGATCAAATTATTATTATTTGCATTTGTATGTCTTTTTGGAGTAGGGATGATAAATGCAAACGCTCTAGTTTGGGTTGGAACTTGTGAATTAAGCAGTAAAAATAATGAGTGTTCTGGAACAAAAGGTAGTGCTACGTGGGATAATGAAAATAAAGAATTAACTTTAGATAATTTCACATATGGAGCAATTGCTAATGTTGATGATGATGCATTAATTACTATTGAAGATTCTGGTGATGTTAAAATAATACTTAAAGGTGACAACAAAGTATTTAATCCAGCTAATTATAGTATATCTGCAAAAAAGGCAAATCTAACAATTGAATCTGCTGAAGGTCAAACAGCCACATTAAATGCAATGGGAGCAAATGCTGTTATAAAAGCAAATAACATAACTATAAACAATGTTAAATTAATCCTAGGACATTATGATATGCCACAATATGATTTCGTAGCAGGAACAAATGATAATGGTTTATTTGCAAATAATGTAATAATCAATAATTCTGATGTTAAAATTAATGTTAAAGGAACTGCAATTTATGCTAATTCAAGAATAAAAATTGAAAATACTAATATTGATTTTACTTCAACAAATAAATTGTTTAACATTAAACCAACCATAACACTTTTAGAAAATAATAAATTATTTGCAAGTGAAAATGCAGATGGAAGTAACGCTAAAGTAACCAACATATCTAGTTATGTTGTAGATGCAACTAGCTTTAAATATGCAGTTACAGCAGTGCCAACAACAATTACATCAGAACCAGATGATAATAGTACAATAGCTTTATCACAAACTGAAGTAATAAAAGGTTCAACAGTTGAAGCAACTATTGGTGCTAAAGAAGGTTATAAAGTTAAATCAGTGTTAGTAAACGGTGATGAGAAATTAGCAGAACTTAAAGATGGTAAATTAACTCTAACTGTTGATGAAAATACTACAATTAAAGTTATATCTGAATCAACTACTACCAAAGAAGATACTACAGATACTACAGATACTAAAGATACTACAGACACTCAAGATACTACAACTACAGCAACTACTACAGCTACAACTAATACTACAAGCAACCCAAATACTGGAGATAATATAGTTCTTTATATCGCAGCAAGTATAATGGCTTTAATTGGTATAACTTATGTTTCTGCAAATATTTACAGAAAAAAATATAACGAACTTTAATATTTAAAAAGGCTACCGAAAAAGTATGAATACAATACTTTAAATGGTGGTCTTTTATTTATTCAATAAAAATCCTTAATATATACTCATATAAATATTTTTAAAAATGTAGTCAAAACCTGCATTAGTTAAAATGTATATTTTTAAATTTTGATTGTCAAATAGTAAAAAAAAGGATATAATTTTTTTAGGGAGATTGACTATGAAAAATATTTTTAATTATATGTTTATTTTTTTAATATGGTGTTCAAAGGGTGAGAAAATGAAGTATATGATAAATGGAAAGATGGCTATTTTTACATTGAAAGATAATATTGTTAGTTCTAATACTTTAGATGGGAAACTAGTACTTAAAAATTATGTAAGTTCATTTGGTGGTAATTGTGATGAATAGAGAACAATATAAAAAAATTTATAAAAGAAGAAGAAAAATTAGATTTTTATTTATTTTGATTTTTTTTGTTTTGATATTTATGTGTGGTAGTTGTTTAATTAATTATAAAGATAAAGTATATAAAAAAAGCGAAAAAACTGCTGAAAAGAAGGTTGAAGTAAAAGAAAGTAAGTTATCACTTGTTATGGTAGGTGATGGACTCCTTCATAGCTCAGTATATAAAGACGCTTATCAAAATGGTGTGTATGATTTTTCAAATCAACTTCAGTTTATTAAACCAATTATTAAAAATTATGATCTAGCCTTTTATAATCAAGAAAGTATTTTAGGAGGAACTGAAATTGGACTTTCTGATTATCCAACGTTTAATTCACCACAAGAGTTTGGTGATGCAATGCTAGATATGGGATTTAATTTAGTTTCACTTGCTAATAACCACACATTAGATAGAGGTACAAACGGTGTAACTCATTCTTGTGAATATTGGTCTAAACATAAAGATGTTTTGTGGGCAGGAAGTTATTGTTCTTCTGAAGATGCCAATGAAATAAAAATAAAAGAAAAAAATAATATAAAATATACCTTATTAGCTTATACTTATGGTACTAATGGAATAAAAGTTCCAGAAGGAGAAGAATATTTAGTAAATATATATAGTGATGAAAAAGCTAAAAGTGATATTGAAAAAGTAAGAGATAAGGTTGATTTATTAATTGTTTCAATGCACTGGGGAACTGAATATAAATTAGAACCAACAGAAGAACAAAAAAGACAAGCTGAATATCTATCAAAATTAGGTGTTGATATTATTATAGGAACCCACCCTCATGTTGTAGAACCAATAACTTATATAAATAATACATTAGTAATTTATTCATTAGGTAACTTTATATCAGCCCAAAGTACAAATAG
>CAVHAY010000040.1:0-3093 GCA_963634115.1 Clostridia bacterium
TATAGAGTGGAGTATTAAACATTTGAAGAGAAATTATGTGTTTTTTAGAAACTTTGATAATTAATTCTTCTTTTTTTTCTTTCAAAATTTTTTCCTAAATGATATAATTGAGTAGAAGAATAGGTGATACTATGAAGAAGGGTTTTACATTAATTGAACTTATTATGGTAATTGTAATTCTGGCTTTACTGGCTTTAGTAGCGATTCCTTCAATAAATTCTGTTATAAAAAATTCTAGGGAAAAAACTTATAATGAACAAATTAATAGAATTGAAACAGTTGCTAAAAGTTATATGACAAATAGTAAAAGATCTTTGTCTTTGCCTAGTACAGATAATGATGGCCAAACAAATTCTTGTTATGTAGCAGTTGATGTTTTAAAAAAAGTTGGCTTACTTTCTGCGAATGATATAAAAGATCCTAGAAAAAATAAAGATGATATCAATGGTTATGTTGTTATAAGTAATCAAAATGGAAAATTTAAGTATGAATATACAGATGCGATAACAGGTAATGTATCTATGTGTTATGATGAAGGTGATATTGATGATGATACAACAATAAATGTCGTTTATGACTGTGAAGCGAATGGTGGTATTTGCGCAAGTGGTGTTAAAAAAGTAACAAAGAGGCTTAAACTATCTGATGCTTTAAAAGAAGCACCTAGTTCTCCGAGTAAAGATGGCTTTGATTTTGAAGGATGGAATATAGAAAAAGATGCCAGAGAAAAACTTAGAAGTTTAAATGCATCTTCTATTAAGAATAGTGGTAAGACTATTACTTTATATGCTCTATATAAAAAAGATGCTAGTGTGAAATTTCATTATTATGACAGTTCTTCTAATAGTATTGCCACCACAACTAGTACGTGCTATATATATAGCGATAATGATGATAGTTGTAGTTTTAATACTCCATCAAAAGTTTCTTCTAGTACAACAAAATATGGCTCATCATTTATAGGACTTGCGGCAGAGCCTGAAAGTATGGTAGCAGTAGATAAAAATAATCTTAAAATAAATACTGATTATTATGCCTTATATAGCAAGAATTTAACTTATTATTACTATCAAGATAAAGCATATGTTAAGGGAACCTTATATAGAAATGAATATATTAATAATAGTGATCAAATTTCTACTGTGATTAGTGATAATGCTTCTGGTACTTCAAATGCAGTTTTTAGTAATTCTAAGGGTCCAGGGAATTCATCATTTATTGGAATATCGGCCAGTGCTAATGTATCTAATATTATAACTGATATAAATAAAATTGCTTTAAGTGATATGTCTTTGTTATATTCTGTTTATAGATTTAATGTCTTATTTGACTCTGGTAAAAATGTTAGTAGTGTAGGCACAAGTGAAACAAGTTGTGATACTACTTATAATAATACAACATGTAAAGTTAATGCTCCTTCGGTAACACCTTCTAACGGATATACATTTTTGGGATGGAGTTCTAATTTTGATGGTGGTAACGAGTTAAATACTAGTGAACTTAAAGTAAGTACTAATAATCAAAAGTTTTATGCTATTGCATCTGACCAAACTATTCCTTCAATTGATCTTGTTAAAACAACTAATATTACTACTAGAAGTGTTACTTTAAGTGCCTCTGCTTATGCAGCATCTGGTATTACTAAATATGAATTTAGTATGGATAATGGAGCAACTTGGGTAAATAATGGAAGTAATGGTGTATATATTTTTGATAAATTAAAGCAAAATAATACGTATAATTTTACAGTTAGAGTTACTAGTGGCGCTAATTTAACAAATACTAAGATCATATCTGCTACTACTAAGAGTATTAGTAATCCTATATTTGAGGAAACTTGTAATAGTGGTGATATTTTGACAGTTAAGATAACATACCCTGATGAATGTGGTACAACTTTTGAATGTAGTTATGAAACCCCTAATTTAAGTGCTAATGTTACCACCAAAAGTACTTCTTTAAATTTAGATGGTAATGGAGTATTAAATACTACTATATCAGACGGTATAAATAATACAACTATGAGTTATAACTATTATAAAAAAATACCTATTAGTGACATAATTAAACAAAACACTAATAATACTAATAATGATGATTATAGATATACTGGAATTGATGTTAATAATTATGTAACTTTTAATGGTGAACTTTGGCGAATAATTGGTATCGTTGATAATAATGTTAAACTAATTAAAGCTACATCAATTGGTACTATGGCTTGGAGTAGTACAGTGAATAATTGGTTAAATGCTAGTTTGTCAGATTATTTAAATAATGAATATTATAATGGTTTATCAGAAGATGCTAGAGATATGATTGCTAGTTCAATTTGGTATCTAGGTGGTTCATCAAGTCCACGTCTTACTAGAAGTGAGTTTTATAGTATTGAGCGAAATAATTTATCTGTTTATACCGGTAATAGTGCCACTACAAATGCTTATGTTGGATTAATGTATCCATCAGATTATGGTTATGCCGCAACTGGAGAGATATGTGCGAATACTATTTTGTATAATTATGATAACTCTTCTTATTGTTATCAAAGTAATTGGCTATATAATGCTCAAAATGAATGGCTACAATCACCATATAGTAATGGTAGTAAAAATGTATATGTTATAAATAAAGATAATGGATACGTTAATTATAAATCTTGTTCTACCAGTACTGTAAATGTTAGACCCAGCATTTATTTAAAATCTAATGTGTATGTAACTAGTGGGAATGGAACCAAAGAAAGTCCTTATTCTTTGGAAGCTATCAATAATAAAATATGTGGTACACAAGTCCAAACACCAACATTTAGAGAGCCAACAACTGGTAGGGTTATAATTACATATCCAGATGGATGTGGTAGTGATTTTGTTTGCTCTTATATCAAAAATGATGAAACTGAAGTAGTGGTGAATAAATCATCTGTTACAGTATATTTTGATTCAAAAGGTACATTGGTTGCCAAAACATCTTCTGTAACAGAACCTAATAACTACGCTAGTAGTAGTTACATAGTGTGGATGGAATAGACTTTTTCAAATGTAATATTTATTTTGATAATATTACTATAACTACATAGTATAAACATTAGGTTAT
>CAVHAY010000041.1:0-21847 GCA_963634115.1 Clostridia bacterium
CTATAATACTGCACTCCTGAAATAACTGACAAAGAGGTCGCAAGTATTAATAGAAAATCTGATACTCTTATATTCCAAAGTTCAAATGGCATATTATAGAATAATGTTAAAACAAGTCCTACCATCATTGAAGCGGTTTTAACTTTACCTAACATTCCAGCAGGTATGACTTTACCATTTTTACTGGCAACCATTCTTATAGAGTCTACAAATGTATCACGCATAATAATTATTACTGGTATTATTGGATGAATAAAGCCTTGAGCTGATAAGATTATTAATATAGAATTTACAAGTATTTTATCCGCTACGGCATCCATAAATTTTCCAAAATCTGTTACTAGATTATGCTTTCTGGCAATGTAACCATCTATGAAGTCTGTTAAAGAGGCAACGATGAATAAAGCACCTGCGATTAGGTATCTAACATCTATAACTATTGTTTCATTAACAAATATTTGGGTTACATCAATTCCCATTGCTGAAAATGGAAATAAAAGTATCACTACTATTATTAGGGTTAATATTATTCTAAATATTGTTAGTTTATTCGGTGTATTCATTTTTATTATATATGATATATATAGTTAGATACAAGAGAGATTTTGTATTTTATTTTCTTCTTTTATATATCATTTATCCTTTATTAATATTTCTCTCATTATTTACTCTCAGTAATTATTGTTCCTTCTTTAAAGCCGTCATCATCAGTATTTAATGTTATTACCAAGTATATGATAACTATTATTAAAAAAGCTATTAAACCATACACAATAAAAGGTACTATTTTCATATTTGATTTTCTTTCGATAGTATATGGAGATTTTATCACTTTTTTTGGTTTCTTTTTTCTTCTGGCTTGTTTTATGTCATCTAGTGATAATTTAGATGTATAGTCAAAAAGGTATTCATTAAATTCATCAACCAAATCTTCTTTATTTAAACCTAAGTATTTAGCGTAATCTCTAATAAAATATTTTAAATAAAATATATCATCAAAGGCTTCTTTATTGCCTGCTTCAATATTTTCTATTTGAGATGGTCTAATTTTTAAGTCTTCACTTGCTTCTTCTATCGATATTCCCATGCTTTCACGGGCTTCTTTTAATTGTTTACCTATTTCTTTCATTTAATCACTTTCCTATTATGTACAAATAAAAAAAATAATATTTTATAAGCCATATTCTGTTCCTCTTACGAGGCGACAAACATTTATCTATCAGTTTCCTGATCTCAGCCGAGATTCGTTTCTCTCATTTGAGTTCCCCTACCATAATTTGGGTTTCTTGCTTGCGGAGTTTACCACGTTTCACTTTTTTGTTTCCAAAAAATTCGTCACTGCGGCACTTTATGTTCTAGACCATAGATAATCTTTAGGTCATCAAACGTCGTTAGCCAAAGGCTACCTCAGGTTATTTTTTCCCTGAGCACAATCACTACGACCATCACAGGTTCGTGCAAGTATGGACTTTCCTCTACATTACTTAGAATGCAGCGTTTGCCAAAATATTATTTTTCACCATATATTATTTTTTCAAGATTAGATATTCTTCTTAATAAATCAGCGTTATTTACATCTCCAACATTACTAGAATCTCTAAGTATTTCTATTTTGGAACGCAGATTTCTTACTTCTTGTTTTAAGTGCATATTTTCTTCAACTAGTTCTTTTCTATCTCTTTCATATTCTTTCAACATAGAAAATAATTCTTCATAGTCATTAATGATAGTATCTAAAAATTTGTCCACTTCTTGAGGTCTATAACCTCTTGTATCTATTTTGAATTCTTTTTCTAGGATGTCTTTTGGTGTAAGTGCAATTCTCTCTTGGTACATATTAGCACCCTCTCCCTTACATATCATTTTAAAGTAAATTGTATACTTTGTCAACTATATGTGATAAGAATATATTAAGGCTTTTAATATGTTAGGTAAAAATTATATGACATAAATAATAAATATATCATATAAAATAAGTTTTATTCTTTAGCTAAAGACTAATGGTTTTATGATGACAATTTTTTGGATAAGTTTTTTTAGTGACATTTATTTAGTTTTGGTGTAGTTAAAACAAAAATATTTTGATGAGGTTGACATATATTAATTTACATCTTAATTTATACATGGTACAATTAGTTTAGGTGATGATATGAATGATTCCTTATATAAATTTTTAAGGCCTATTTTAACTGGATGGTTTAACCTATTTTTTAGACCAATTATTATTGGAAAAAAAAATATTCCCACAAGCGGACGAGTAATTTTGGCGGGTACGCATACAAATATTTTAGACCCAATTTTTATACTAGCGTGCAATAAAAGGGTTATTCATTTTTTAGCAAAAGATGAACTTATAAATGGACCTTTTGGCTTTATTTTTAAAAAAATGGGAATTATTCCCGTTAATAGAAGAGAAAAAGATATAAATGTTATGCCCTCTTCTATTAAAGTTCTAAATAATGATGAGGCGATTGGAATATTTCCAGAAGGCACTATTAATAAGACAGATGATATTACTATGAAGTTTAAAACGGGAGCTGTACGTATGGCTTATGAAACAGATAGTGAAATTGTTCCTTTTGCGATTACAAATAAATATAAGTTATTTAGAAAGTCTGTTAAAATCACTTATGGAAAACCTTACAAAGTTTGTTCTAAAGATTTTAGAAAAGAAACTGATATACTTAGAAATAAAGTTAATAAACTTATTATGGGGGGCAAATGATATGGAAGCAATTAATAAAATTAAAAGATTAAAAAAGCCTAAAGCACCATGGCAAAAATATTATAAAAAAAATGAAAGAGATATTAAAATTCAAAATAAGACTATATATGAGTATTTTGAAGAAGCTGCTGGTAAATTTTCTAATTTAACGGCTATAGAATATTTTGGTAAAAAGATTAGTTATCGTAAATTGCTTGAAATGATTAATAATACTGCTATGTCTTTTAAAAATTATGGGATAAATACTAATGACATCGTTACTATATGTAGTGCGAATACTCCTGAGGCTGTAATTTGTTTTTATGCGATTAATAAGATAGGCGCTATCGCAAATATGATACATCCTTTATCGGCTGAGGAAGAGATTAAAAATTATTTAATAAATAATCATACAAAAATGTTAGTAACGATTGATGTTTGTTTTGAAAAAATTGATAATATAATTGATTATACTAAGGTGGAAAAAACTGTTGTTATTTCGGCCGCTAATTCTATGCCTTTATATTTAAAAGCTGGTTATTCACTTACTAAAGGGCGCAAAATAAAGGGACCTAGTGGTAAAGATAATCGTTATGTTCTCTGGAGAAATTTTTATAAAAAATATAAAGAGGATATTCCTACAAACAAAAGAGGTATGAATGCTCCTGCGGTTATGTTACATAGTGGTGGGACAACAGGCAATCCTAAGGGAATAATTTTGAGTAATAAAAATCTTAATGCTTTAACAGAACAATCAAAGTATATTTTTAAAAAAGTTACACCTGGTGATGCAGTACTTACCATTTTACCTCTTTTTCATGGCTTTGGTTTAGGGGTTTGTACTAATACACCTTTATGTTTTGGGGCAAAAGTTATTTTGGTACCTCAATTTGATTCTAGAAAATTTGATGTGCTTATTAATAAGACTAAACCTAATTTAATTATGGGAGTTCCAACTCTCTATGAAGCTTTGGTTAATTCACACAATGTTAAAAACTTAGATTTATCATATTTGAAGTATGTTATTTCTGGTGGTGATACTCTTTCTGCTGGATTAAATGATAGAATTAATAAATTCTTAAAAAATCATGGTTCAAATGAGGTAGTATGCCAAGGATATGGAATGACGGAGGTTTTAGCGGCAGTTGCCCTCGCTTTTGGAGACGCAAATAAAAAAGGAAGTATTGGTATTCCTTTCCCTGGAAATTATTTTAAAATTGTAAATCCTGATACAGGAAAAGCTGTAAAGCCTTACGAAAATGGGGAAATATGTATATGTGGTCCAACTGTAATGATGGGTTATTTAGATAATGAAGTGGCAACTAATGAAATTTTAAGAATTCATGATGATGGTCATTTGTGGATACATACTGGAGATATTGGATGCATGGATAAAAACGGAGTTTTCTACTATAAACAAAGACTTAAGAGAATGATTATTTCTTCTGGATATAATGTGTATCCTAGTTATATTGAAAATATTATTCTTCAGCATCCAGCAGTACTTAGTTGTACAGTTATTGGTATTCCACACTCTTACAAGGTTGAGGTACCTAAGGCATTTATTGTTCTTAAAAATAATTACATAGGGCTTAACCCAAAAGGCAGTATTAAAAAGTTTTGTGAGAAACATTTGTCTAAACATTCTGTACCTTATGAATTTGAATTTAGGAAAAGTTTACCTAAAACTTTAATTGGTAAGATAGATTATAGAAAGTTAATGGAAGAGGAGAAAAAGAAACATCATGATGTATAGGTTTTTTAAATTTATTTTAAGTCCATTATTTAGATTTTGGTATAAACCAAAAGTAATTAATAAAGAAGCCTTAAGGGTTGAAGGACCCATTATTATTGCGGGTAATCATAAACATATATATGATCAATGTCTTACAATTATTTCTACTAAAAGGGTTATAACTTATATGGCTAAAAAAGAATATTTTGAAGGTAAATTAGCGTGGTTTTTTAAAGCTGTACACTGTATCCCAGTTGACCGAGGTAATAAAAAAGATGATGCAAGTAAAAAAGCACTAACTGTTTTAAACCAAGGAGGGGCAATTGGAATATTCCCCGAGGGTACACGGAATAAGACAGATAAGTTTTTGTTACCATTTAAATTTGGCGCTGTTTCTATGGCAAAGAAAAGTAATGCAACAATTATACCTTTTGGTCTTACTGGTGATTACAAGTTTAGAAGTAAAAATTTGACTGTAAGATTTGGCAAACCATTTAAAGTTACTGATGATTTAGAAAAGGCAAATGAAAAATTATATAATGAAGTTAAGCATTTGATGGAAGAAAATATAAAAACCGACTAATATGAATTAGTCAGTTTTTTTGTGGAGCCATTATATATGATTTTATTTTAAAAAGGGCTATTTTTGCAAAGGATTTTTATAATGAAATTTATATGTCTAAAATAAGGTTTAGTAATCTTAGGAACAAAAGATCAAAAATATTATAGTTTTATAAAAATAGACGGATTTTAAATATTAAGAGGTAGAAAGAAAGGGCTCCACATTTTAGATAACTTAAGGCTAATATATAAGGTGTTGGAGTGATGAAAAACTTGGGACCTTAAGTTATTTTTCTGCGAAGAAACATGATATTGGTTTCTTCAAGGAGTAATATAACATCATTAAAATCTTTGTGCAAACGATAATTTTGGGTAAATTGGGGCTTTGTTTTAAGGCAATTTGGTAAATTTGCCTTAAGCAAATTTGGGTAAATTAATAAATAATTGGTAATAAATTTGCATGAAAGTAACAAATTTTATTTTTTTTTACTTTTTTTATGCTATAATTATTTTAGTTGCTTGCGTGGTGGAATTGGTAGACGCGTTGGACTCAAAATCCAATGGTAGCAATACCGTGAGGGTTCAAGTCCCTCCGCAAGCACCATATTAAAAAATAACCATTGAAATTCAATGGTTTTTATTTTAAAATTATTTATATAAAAGGTTTATTGATTACTCTATTTCTAATACAATTATTCTATGATTACTTAGAGCTGTATCTAAAATTTGAGAACTTAATATTTTACTTGTTGCTGGGACAAATATATGATCTGGATCCCATAGGTCTTCTGACCCTTTACAGGTACTAGTTTCGATTGGTACTAATTTACTACCACAAGCCTCCATAAAAATAATAAAGTCTTCAAATATTTCATCATTTGTATTAAGATTAAAATCTCCTGTTAAAATGATAGGAAATTTTTTATTTTCTCTAATTATTTGTTTTAGGTATTCTAGTTGTCTTTTTCTTGCAATATTACTTATATGATCTAACTGAGTATTAATAATAATTAAACCATTTGATAGTTTTACTAATGTGGCAATGCGCGGAAATACTGAAAGAAAACTTCTTTTACCATGTTTATTTTTATGGGCTAAAGCATATGTTTTATCTTCAATAACTTCAAGATTAGTGATTATTGTATTATTTTCATTATAACGTTTATACCAAGGACTACTTTTTTTAAATCTATTATTACCATAAAAATTAAAGTCTGGTAAAAAGGTTTTTAGTTTATTTTTATAGTTGTCATTGACTTCTTGAAGACAAACAACATTTACATGATAATTTTTTATTATTTTGCTTAAGCTTTTTGGAAACTCTCCTCCATCATAATTTTTCTTTTTTGTGTCGTTCTTAACATTAAAATCAACAATGGTTATTTTCATGAATTCACCTCTTTTTTAGTATCAGGATAAATTTATAAAATATTCGTTTTAATTTTAAATTTTAAATTTATGGTTTGTAAAAAATAAAATTTAGTGATATAATTTTTGTATTGCCCCATGGCCAAGTGGTAAGGCGGTGGACTCTGACTCCATGATCGTAGGTTCGAATCCTTCTGGGGCAGCCAATATGTTTATTAAACCTTATTATTGGGTTTTTTTTATTCTTCTGTATATTTTGATGTAAATAATTCGGTATCTTCTTCTTTATTTTCCTCGATATGTATTTCAGGAAGATCTTTAACTGAATTTATACCAAAGTAGTCAAGAAATTCATCAGTAGTAGCATAAAGATTTGGTTTCCCTGGTAAATCAGATTTACCAACTTCTTTGATAAGATTTAAAAACAATAATTTTCTAACAAGATGACTACTACTAACACCTCTTATTTCATCAATTGTCATTCTAGTTACTGGTTCATTATACGCAATGATCGCAAGTGTTTCTAAGGCAGCGGGTGTTAGAGTTTTATTTTCATTACTATTAAATAATTTTTGATAATAACTTGCATGCTCTTTTTTTGTTACCATTTTTATTTTATTTCCATATAATTCTAAGGTTAATCCCCTTTCATTTTCTTCATAATCTTTACTTAAGGAATTTATTATTATGTTTAAGTTTTCTTTGTTTATATCTAGTATTTCTAAAAGTTCATCTAATGAAATACCTTCATCTCCTACTATATATAATAGACCTTCTAATACTGGTTTTTTATCCATTATTTCACTTCCTTTGCTTGTAAGAATATTTTGGCTAGATTATTATCTTGTTTGATTATTATTTTACCTTTTTTGGCTAGATCAAGTATTGAAAGAAAAGACACAACAACATAGTCTTTGGTCATTACTTCAAATAATTCTTCAAACGCTAAATTTTGGTGTAGTTTTAACTTGTTTAATATTTCAATGTTTCTTTTATGAACAGAATATTCTTTCTTTGTTACTACAGTATTTAATGGTTTATCTAATTCTTTACGATTTATTAAATTTTGAAAAGCTTTTATGAGTTCATCTAAAGAAACATCTTCAGTTAATTCTATTTTATCACTTTTATATTCTTCCATGAATGTTTGAGCTTTGGAATATTCTTTATTTCTTTCTTCTTCAAGATTTTTAAGTTCTTCACATATGTCTTTATAAGCCTGATATTCTAAAAGTCTATTTATTAGTTTTTCTTTAGGATCTTCTTCTTCCTCTTCTTCACTATTTGGAAGTAACTCGCGAGATTTCATTTCTATTAAATCGGCAGCCATAGTTAGATATTCACTTGATATATTTAAATTTATTTCTCTCATGTTATTAATATATTCTAAATATTCTTCTACTATTTCAGATATTTGTATTTCAAATATATCTATATCAGATTTTCTTATTAGATGTAACAAAAGATCTAATGGTCCTTCAAAATCCAAGGTTTTAAAATTATACTCCATGCGTATCACCTATTTTTCATTATATCATAGTTATTTTAGATAATGTGCAAATAAATGAAATTTTTTAATATTATTAATTAGGTGATTATATGGCTAGATGGTTTATTTTGTTTATGGGTATTCTTATGATTGTGTTTGGCATTATATATTGTATTTGTTATCTTAATTTAATAACTTTAGGGTATAGTTTCTTAGAATATGGGAATTTTATTTGTAGAAGATTTGAATGTTTGATGTTTCCATTAGGACTTATAGTTGTTCTTGGAATAATTTTTATTGGAGGAGATAAATAATGAGTTATGCATACGATATTTTATTAAATTTTCAGGATGTTTATTATGATTTTTTTGAATGGAATGAAGATGATGAATTTGTTCACATAAAAAAAATTCCTATCTTTTTAGTTTCACATAATTCATATGTAGATATGAAAAATTATAATGTTAAAATACCAGCTGAATTTATTTCGAGTATTTATAATAAGTGTGAGGTTTTTAATCATTATAACCGTGGTGGCCTTTCTAAGGCGTTTATTATTAGTGATGGAGATGAGGCAATGGCAATTAATTTTGATAAAGAAGGTTATGTAATTGCGAGAAGTTCTTTAATTTTTGATGAAAATGATGATATATGTAGATCCGCAAGTAACCTTGAGAAAGCTAAAATTAATTATGAAATTATAGAAAGAAATACCGAAAATAGTTTTTTAACAAGATTTGAACGAACAAGTACAAAAAAGAATTTAAATAAATTAAAGGTATTGTTTGATACAAAAGACTTTGATAAGATTTATTATTTATACTTAGAATGTTTTAATTCTTCATGTAGTGATAAGGAAAAGGTATATCACAGACTTTGTGAAGAAATAAGAACTTGTGGTAATTCTTATGAGAAGATTAATGGGTTTTTTAGAATTTTAGAGCAAAAATAAAAGGCTATGATTAGCCTAAATAATTTTTTATAATTGGTAATGCGACTATAAAAGCAATTATGATAATGGCAAGTACAATTACAAATGTAAAAGTCTTTTTGAGGCTTGATGGTTCTTCTTTTGATGTTTGGTTATTTTCTACATTAGTAGTTGGCGCTTGCTGATTATCTACAGGTGTTCCTTCTAGGGAGTCTGCATTAGTGGTTTCTTCACTTTGAGCATTATCCATTACAGGTACTGAAACATCTACTATTTTTGGTTCTTCTGGTGTTTCTGCTGAAGCTGTCATATTTTCTACTGGGGTCTCAGTAGATGATTCTAATGGAGTATCTACTTCAGGCATAGTTTCTGGTGCTGGAGAAGATACTGGTGCAGGTTCTTCAATATTTATAGCTGGTGTTTCTTGTACTGGGGCATTTGTTTCTTCTGGTTTGTTCACTTGATTAGCAAAATCAAAACTATAATCTAAATTATCATTATTTGTGTCATTATTATTTTTATTTTCTTCAATCATTTTTTTCCTCCTTATTCTACTAGAAACATTTTATCAAAAATATTTATAAAAATAAAGTTTTTTATTTAGTATTTTGATAATATGTTAATAAATTTACTTTCATTCCATATTTCTAGTCCAAGTTCTTGGGCTTTTTTTAATTTAGAGCCAGCTTCTTCACCTGCGATTACAACATTTGTTTTTTGGCTGACACTCGTGCTGACGTTACCACCTAGACTTTCAATTTTTTCTTTGGCTTCATCTCTTGTAAATCTTTCTAAAGAACCGGTTAAAACGAAGGTTTTATTTGAAAAGTCAGTTTTTTCTTCATTTATATTTTTAAGATAAATGGTATTTATACCATATTTTTTAAGATTATTAACTAATTCTTTATTTCTTTCTTCGCTAAAGAAATCAATGACACTTTTAGCAATAATAGGCCCGATATCTTTAACTTCACTGATATCTTCAAATTTGGCATTCATTATATTATCTATGTTTTTATAATGTTTACCTAATATATCAGCAGTTTTGGTACCAACATGTCTTATTGAAAGCGCTACTAAAAGTCTTTCTAACGAGACATTTTTGCTTTTCTCTATTTCATCTAATAATTTCCTAACACTTTTTTCGCCAAAACCTTCTAATTCTTTTAATTCTTCTTTATATTTTTTCAATTCATAGAAATCTTCATATTTAGTGAGCAAGCCTTTATTATAAAAATCTTCAATGATTCTTTCACCAAAACCTTCCATATTTAGGGCATGTCTGGATGTAAAGTGAATTAATTTTTCTTGCCATCTAGCAGGGCATTCTTTATTTGGACAGTAATATGCGGCTTCTTCTTGTTTTCTAGTTAAAGGTGTATTACAAATTGGACAAGTAGTCATCATTTGGTATTTTGGCTCACTACCATTTCTTCTGTCGGTCATTACTTTAACTACTTCTGGAATAACATCGCCCGCTTTTTTTATAGCAACAATATCTCCTTCTCTTATGTCTTTCATTTTAATATAATCTTCATTATGCAGGGTCGCTCTTTTGATAACTGATCCCATTAATCTAACTGGTTCTAAATCGGCACTTGGGGTTACTTGGCCTGTTCTACCTACTGTACATATAATTTTTGATATTCTAGTTAAAACCTCTTCAGCAGGAAATTTATAGGCAGTAGCCCATTTGGGACATCTAGCGGTAAAACCTAATCTTTGCTGATCATGTAAATCATTTACTTTTATGACTATGCCATCTATTTCATATGGCAAGTTTGATCTATTTTGAGTCCAATATTCTATATATTCTAGCAATTCTTGGATATTATTTATTTTTTTATTGTTAGGGTTTGTCGTAAAACCTAGTTCTTTCATAAAATTTAATGCATCATAGTGAGTATATATTTGATAGTCTTCAGGATCTGGTAAATGGTATATAAAACAGTCTAGATTTCTTTGAGCTGCGATTTTTGAATCTAGTTGACGTACACTTCCAGCAGCGGCGTTTCTAGGATTAGCAAATGAGTTACCTTGTTTATTTAATTTATTAAACGAGGCTTTACTCATATATATTTCGCCTCTTACTTCAATATCTATGTTTTGTTTAATTTTAAGGGGGACACTTTTTATTGTTTTAACATTATGAGTTATATCTTCACCTGTTATACCATCACCTCTAGTAGCCGCACGTACAAGTTCTCCATTTTTATATAATAGGGATACTGATAGACCATCAATTTTAAGTTCTGCAACGTATTTGGGATTTGGCACTACTTTTTTTACTTTTTCGTCAAAATTCATTATTTCATCTTCATTAAAGACATTACCTAATGATAACATTGGTATTTCATGAATTACTTTTTTAAATTCACTAATAACTTCATGTCCTACTCTATTTGTTGGAGAATCTGCTTTTTTTAGAGTAGGATATTGATTTTCTAATTTTTGTAGTTCTCCCATATATCTATCATATTCTTGGTCAGATATGGTTGGTTTATCTAATGAATAATATTCATAGTTAGCTTGATTTATTATTTCTGTTAGTTGTTTTATTCTTTGTTCGATTTTGTTTTTCACTTATAATCACCCTAATACAATTATAGTAAAAATAAGCATGTTTTTCAATGTAATATATTAATAAAAATAAACTAATGCACAATAAAAGAGTGACTTTTATCACTCTATTTTACATAACCATTAAAATATGTACATAATCCTGTATTTAATGAAAAAGTAGCGTTTATATAATTCTCGTTATTATCTACCCAAATATATTTATTTGAGATAGTACTTTTTTCTATTAAAGTACCTTCTTCTCCTCCCATATAAGTTTTAAAATCATCATATGTTATTCCAGAATTTACCTTGGTTTTTAATTCATCAACATTTGTGATATTTACTTTACTATTTTTTATTTCAGATTTATCAAATTCTGCTTTAATAGTTCCTTTATCTGATGAGTAATAAGTAGATATAAGGGTCTCATTATCAGATAATTTCCAAGAATATTCATTATATTGTTCATTTGTTAATTCTCCGGTTATACCTATGATTTCATTGATTTCTTCTACTGTGTTTGAAGGTTCTATTAGCTCCATGCATTCAAATAGTGTGCAGTTGCCTTTAGATTTTTTACTTACGGTTGTATTACTGGTATTACTGTTTGAATTATCATCTGTAGTATTACTAATATTGATACTACAACCTGTGAATGTTAGTAAAATTATTAATCCTAATATATATAATTTTTTATTTTTCATTATTTATCCCCTTTCTTTAATGATTAGAAATTAAATTTAGTATGACAACTAATATAGATGCGATTGTAATTACTATACTCGCTATGGCTTTATTTCTTTTACGAGTTTTTAAGCCTTGAGATGCAAAGTAAAAAATTAATATATATATTATTGCTCCCCATGCGAATCCCATAAAGGCTCCAAGTAAACCAACTATTGAAATCCAGAAACCAATTTCACACACTGTTTCTTGCTTTTTAACGTTGGCATTTTGGTAATTGTTTGAAAAGGTATTGACATTTTGATTATTATATACAGGTTGCCCTGTTTGGGGGTTATAATTCATCATATTACCATTAGTTACATTTGAACCAGTATTTGTATATACAGGTTGTCCTGTTTGCGGATTATAATTCATTGTACTGCCATTAGTTACATTTGAATTAGCATTGGCATATATAGGTTGCCCTGTTTGAGGGTCATAACCTGTTATATTATTGGTATTGTTTACTACACTTGTATTGTTTGGTACAACATTATTTAGTTTTTCTATTTCGGCGAATAAAGTAGCTAAGAGATTTTTATATCCCATAACAAACATATTAAGACTTGTTATTCCATCTTGTTCTATTTCAACATCAGATGAAAAGTTTTTTAACCATGCATATATTGTTAAAACATCGCCATTTATCATGTAATTAAAATATTTATATCCCTTCATGGCATCTCCAGATTTGTAATAAACATCACCATTTTTTTCTTCTTTTACAAAGTTATTACCAGTTATAAATTGGTTAAGTAATGTGTTTATTTCATTTAAATTATTATTAATTTTGAATGTATAAGTACTACGTCCTTTTTTCATTTATTTCTCCTCCTATTTTGTGAATTTTAAATTCTTTTCTATTTTGCTTTCTACTTTGTTATAATTCTTGTTATTTTCTCCATAAGCATAAACAACAACTAAATGTATTTTGTCATTATTATTACCTAATAATAATGTGTATTTTTGATATGTATCATTACATTCCATTTTTGACCATGTATTTCCATTTATTTGTTTTTCTGTAGGGTTATTACATGCGCTATAGTTACTTTTCATGTTTTCTGTCCATTCAGAAAGTGTTAAACCATAATTTTCATGACTTAGTTTACCAATTCCTACTTGTTCTTTTTTAGATTCATATATGGCATCATAACCATATTTATTATCCGCTTTTGTATAGCCATTTGGTATATAAAGTGTTACTCCTTCAGATTCTATTACTTTTCCATTATCTTTTATGAAAATAAAATAAACTGCGACGATTATAGCTATTAAGACTGCTGCGAATAATATAATTGGCAATTTACTTTTAACATTATTGTTTGTTTGATTTTGATTCATATTAAATGGTTGTGTTTGATTATTTATAGGTGTGCCACACACTCTACAAAAAGTATCTCCCATTATTATTTGATTCCCACATTTTTGACAATTCATTTTCTACTCCTTCTAATTCTTTTTATTTTGAAAAATGTCCCAACTTTTTCATCTTTCTATTCCAGTTTATCATAAAAAAAAAAAAAACAAGTCATATTTTTGCTAAATCAATATATTAGTTATTTTTTGACACATTATTGTAAAGTAACTTCTTGTATAATTTTATTAAATATATAATTATATAGATACAAAAAAAGTATGAAGATCATACTATTTTCTTATTTCCATAAATATCTAGGATATTGGTCTTTTTGAATGTATAGATTTACGGCATTTACTAAATCTTCTTCATCTTCTTTATAAGTTACTCCATGCCATTTGGCAGTTGAACTTTTAATATAAACTGTTGCAGTTTTATCATTTATTTGTTTTGATACAACGTCAGGTACTAGATATTCAGCATCTGGATCATTTATATTTTCATCTAAGAATGTAGAAAATTGTTCTTCTACTGCTTTCATATAATTTACTGTAAAACCAAAGAGATTTACAGTGGCAAGGGCATCTTCATCTAACTTAAATGCTCTACTACCATCTAAAGGATGCGCAACCATTGAATTGTTTTTTATTTCCACATTACTTTCAGTAATTTTTTCTAAAATACCATTTTCTGCGGTAACTATACCTCTTTTTACTGAACCATTTTTTGATAGGGTATTTACTACTTTATAACAGACTGCTAAATAATGGGTTCTATCTTTATTATTTTTTAAGAAGTCTATTAATGTTTCAAATGCATTATAACCATAGAAATCATCAGCATTTATAACTGCGAATGGTCCTTTTATCATATCTCTAGCGCTATATATTGCATGGGCGGTTCCCCATGGTTTAGTTCTTTTTTGAGGGGTTTTATAACCTTCTGGTAAGTCTTTTAGTTGCTGAAAAGCGTACTCTACTTTGACTTTACCCTCTAATCTTTTACCAATTGTTTCTTTAAATATTTGTTCTTGTTTTTCTTTGATAACAAATATAATTCTATTAAAGCCAGCTTTTATAGCGTCATATATTGAATAATCAATTATAAATTCACCACCAGGTCCAACAGGTTCTATTTGTTTTGAACCACCAAATCTACTTCCAACACCAGCAGCCATTACTAATAATGTATATTCTTCCATATTTTTAACTCCTTTAGTTTTTGTTTAATGCACTATATACTATACCAAAGATTAATAATCCAATTAAGAAGAACGCTCCCCATACCACAGGATTATTATGGTTAGCATTTAACCAGTCTCTGGCAGGTTCTATCCATTCATTTATTGTTTGAATAATTTTATTATCTGCGATCTTTTCATTCATATTACTGAACCAACGTCCTATTTCATTTACTATTTGTTCCATCTTTTTTCACCTTTTTTATACTTTTATGACCTTTCATTATTTTAATGATACCATATTTATGAGAAAATGCAATAGTAAGAATGTTTCCAACGTTAATTATGATACCTTCACCATATTTATCATGAACAACTTTATCACCAACATTATAGGTTACATTTTCATCTATCATATTACTTTTATGTATTTTTGGTTTTTCAGGTTTTACATCACTATCTAGATATTTTTTATCTATTTCATTTATAAATCTGCTTGGGGGATTGATACTGGTATTACCATATAACATTCTACGCCTAGCATTTAAAAGATAAAGATTTTTTTTGGCCCTAGTAATGGCAACATAACATAATCTTCTTTCTTCTTCTAATTCTTCATCACTATCCATACAGTTAATGTGGGGGAATATTCCTTCTTCTAAACCAACTATAAACACATTATCAAATTCTAATCCTTTTGCTGAATGGATGGTCATAAGTGTTACTACATCATTGTTATTTTTATGTTCTTCAACATCTGATACAAGACTTATTTCTAACAAGAAATCTTCTAGAGATATTACTCCATTTTGTTCTTCAAAGTTTTTGGTTATTGATTTAAATTCTTCGAGATTTTCTAGTCTTATTTCAGCATCAAGTGTTTTTTCACTTTGAAATGCACTACGTATTCCTGTTTTATCTAATACTAAATCTACTAATTCAGTTAATGAAAGATTTTCACTTTCTATTTTAATTTCTTCTATTATATCTTTGAACAATAATTCTTTACCGCTATCGATAGCGGCATATAATGAGCAATTATTATCTATAGCTTTAGTACTTAATTTCTCAAGTGTTTTAGATCCTATCTGACGCTTAGGAACATTAATTACCCGCATTAGACTTATATCATCATTAGAATTATATATTAGTTTTAAATAACTTATTAGATCTTTTATTTCTTTCCTATTATAGAAATAAAATGATCCTACTACTTTATAGGGAATATTTTCTTCTAATAAGGCTTCTTCGAGATTTCTTGACTGGGCATTTGTTCTATAAAGTACCGCTATTTCTCTTTTTGGTGTATTATTTTTGATTAATCTTTTGATTTTATCTATGACATAATGGGCTTCATCTTTTTCATCATATGCACGGTGATATTTAACTTTATTACCTTCTTCATTTTGAGTCCAAAGTATTTTTTCTTTCCTTTTTTTATTATTTTTAATAATGTCATTAGCGGCATTTAAAATGTTACTAGTGGAACGATAATTTTCTTCTAATTTTATAGTTTTGGCATTTGGATAATCTTTTTCAAAGTTTAAGATATTTTGATAATTGGCTCCTCTAAAACCATATATTGACTGATCAATATCTCCTACTACACATACATTTTTATATTTTGCACTAAGCATTTTTATTAACATATACTGGGCTTCATTAGTATCTTGATATTCATCAACTAAAATATATTGGAATCTTTCTTGATACTGCGCTAAAATATCTTTATTTTCTTTAAATAGTTTTATGGGTAAAATAAGTAAATCATCAAAATCTAGAGAGTTATTGGCCTTTAGTTTAGCTTCATATTTTTTATAGATATCCTGCATAATTTGTTCATATTCTGTATGCGCAAATTTAATATATGAGGATGCATCTATTAGTTCATTTTTGGCGCTACTGATTTTATTTCTAATGGCTCTTGGGCTATACATTTTAGGATCTAAATTTTTATCTTTAATGATCTTTTTTATGATAGTTAAAACATCATCAGTATCTAAAATGGTAATTTGTTTATTATATCCTAGTTTTTCATAATTTTCTTTTATGAATAATAATCCTAATGAATGAAATGTTGATATTTGAATAGTGCGCGCTACTGAACCTAACATTCTATGTATTCTTTGTTTCATTTCTTTGGCAGCCTTATTGGTAAAGGTGATGGCTAAAATATTATAGGGATTTATTTGTTTTTCTTTTACTAAATACGCTACTTTAGTAGTTAAAACTTTGGTTTTCCCTGAACCAGCACCCGCTAGTACAAGCAAGGGTTGTTCAGTTGTTTGAACGGCCTTTTTCTGCATGTCATTTAAATTTTCTATCATGTTTTATCACCTCGCAAGTCAATGATATCATATTTAAGCACTTTATTAAAGTAAATAGCAAAACTTCTTAATCTTTCAAATTATGATGACTTATACATAATTTCTTAATTTTAGACTAGTTTATTTTTAAAAAATTTAATAAATAAAAAGAAATTTACAAATAAAAATTGTATATTACTAGTAGAAGGGAGGTGACTATGACTGAACATGTACTTGCGACAATGAATGAGAAGGTTTCGTATGGTTTTTCTTCGGAACATATGGCCCTTGATTTAATTCCAGAAAGTGGAGGCGATGCGGACGCTATTGCTTTTGCAGAAGGAACGGTAGAGGTAGTGGTAAATAATATGAAATATACTAATCATAACAGCAAAGGAAATGCAACATACGGCAATTATGTCATCATAAAGCATCCAAATGGTTATAAGACTTTATATGCACATTTGAAGTATGGGAGTGTTCTTGTAAATACTGGTGATTATGTATCTAAAGGTCAAAGGATTGCGACTATTGGTCAAACAGGTAATGCTTATGGCGTCCATTTACATTTTGAAATTAGAGGACCAGATAATAAACGTGTTAATCCAAATGATTATTTATTTACACATAATGAAGCATTTAGTTCTACAGAAAGTACTAATGAAGAGATTACTATAAATGCAGATGAAGAGAAAATAGAAACTTCTAATAAAGAAATTAGCTCTCAAAATAATGATGATAAGGAAAAAAAGACAGAAGAAAATTCTAATAATTTAATAGACACGAATGAGATAGCAAGTGTTAGTAATGAGATTCCGGATGATGATGAGACGGTTAAATTAAATAATGACGATTATTTAGAAAATACTAGTTATACCGGAGGTTCTATTGTTGATGGTCTTAAAAGTCTTAGCGAAGATAGTTCGTTTGATCACCGAGCAATTTTGGCTTTGGCTAATGGGATTGATAATTATGTAGGCTCTTTTTCTCAAAACGTTCTTCTTTTAAAATTACTTAAAACTGGCGAACTTATTCGAGCTTAAGTTTTAAAAAATCAATATTTTGGTATTGGTTTTTTTAATGTTTTATAGTTTTTTACTAAATAATGGTGTAGTTACAAAAAAATATCTTTTATTCTTGCTATATCACTTTTTTTATGATTATGAATATAATACTATGAATATGAAAGGAGAGGTTATGAAAAGGTTTATTGTGTTTTTGATTTTACTCGGTTTAATCATTACTGGATATTTTGTGTTGTCAGGCAACCAAAAGACTAAAGAGGTTAAAACAACTCATGTAAAAATTGGAGAGGTTACTCATAGTGTGTTTTATGCCCCACAATATGTAGCAGATGCCCTTGGATACTTTGAAGATGAGGGTCTTGATGTGGATATTATTTTAACAGCTGGTGCTGACAAAGTTACGGCTGCAGTATTATCTGGGGATGTGCAAATAGGTTTCTGTGGCAGTGAGGCTACTATGTATTTATATAATCAAGGTGAAAAAGATTATTTGATTAATTTTGCAGGTCTTACTAAAAAGGATGGAAGTTTTATTGTTGCTAGAAAAAATATTAAAAATTTTAGTGTAAATGATTTATCTGGAAAAAAGATTTTAGGTGGACGTGAGGGTGGCATGCCAGCAATGACACTTGAATATGCTTTGAAACAAAATGGTGTAGATGATGCAGATATTGATACTAGTGTGGATTTTTCTTCTATGTCTGGAGCTTTTATAGGTGGTAATGGCGACTTTGTTACTTTATTTGAACCTACGGCATCAGAAATTCAAAATGAGGGATATGGCTATATCGTGGCTTCGGTAGGTGAACTTGGTGGGAGTGTACCTTATACAGCTTATAATGCCAAAAAAAGTTATATAAAGAGTAATCCTGATGTAATTAAAGGTTTTACCAACGCTATTCAAAAAGGTTTAGATTACGTTCATAGTCATTCTGCGAAAGAAATTGCCAGTGCAATTAGTAAACATTTCCCAGATAACTCTATCTCAGAACTTACTGATATTGTTCAAAGATATATGGATATTGATGCTTGGTATGATACTACTTATATTACAGAAAAAGATTTTGAACATATTATGGATATTGTCAGTAATGCTGATAAATTAGATAAAAAAGTACCTTATAAAAAATTAGTTAATAATAGCTATAGTGAGAAATAATGAATATTTTAAGTATTAAGAATTTAAGAAAAATTTATCACAATGAGTTTAATGAAACTTTAGCTGTCGATAATTTTTCTTTTGATTTAAATGAGGGCGAATTTATTGCTATTGTAGGGCCTTCTGGTTGTGGTAAAAGTACTATTTTATCTATTTTATGTGGTCTTGATGAGGCTTCTTCTGGAAATATAGATCACGATAAAGATTTAAGGTTTGGTTATATGTTACAGGGGGATAATTTATTTGAATGGAATACGGTATTTAAAAACTGTCTACTTGGTCTTGAAGTCAATGGAAAAGTATCTAACGATGATAAGAAATATGTTAAGAAGTTACTAAAAACGTATGGGCTTGGCGATTTTATATATGCATATCCCGGAGATCTATCTGGAGGTATGAGGCAGCGAGTTCTTTGAATACAGTATAGACACTGGTAGTAATTAAGGGAAGTTGCTTATAGCCTATAAAATAAGGAAAAGAGGTAAAATATGCTGTTAGATAATAATACTAAAAAGTTTTAGGTTTAATAGATATGTATGATAGTTTAAATAATATTGATAAAGTTGAGTTAGCAATTTATTTATTAGAAAATAACAACTTCTATATTAATTTTAATATTAAAGACATAATTATATTATTAAAAAAAAATAATTAATAAAAAGTTGTATAAAATAATTGAACTAATGGAGTTTAATGTTAATTATTTAGAATAGATGCTATAGAAATAGGACTAACTGATATTCAAAATAAGATTTCTAAAACAAGAAATTATTTAAAAATATTTATGAAGATAAGGTTAATGGTGTTATTACACCCGAACAATTTAAAGATTTAATTACAAACTATAATAAAGATGAATCTTCAAAGAATAATAAGGAGATATTTAGTAAATACCAAGAGCTTACAGAATTAAACAGAGTTATTGTGGAGGAATTGATAGATAAAATCTATATTGGAAAGTTTAATGTTGAAACAAAAAGCAGGGATATACAAATCAAATGGAATTTTTAAGTAGAGAAATACTTTTCCAATTCCAAATACAAAAATAAAGGAGGTAAAGATTCATGAAAAACGAAATTATATTATTTGAAAATCAAAACGTAAAATTAGAAGTTAATATGAAAGATGAAACAGTATGGCTAAATCGTGAACAGTTAGCTATGCTTTTTGCTAGAGATATTAAAACAATAGGTAAACATATTAATAATGCTTTAAATGAAGAACTAGATAATTCAGTTGTCGCAAAATTTGCGACAACTGCAAAAGATGGTAAAACTTATCAAGTAGAATATTACAATTTAGATATGATAATTAGTGTTGGATATCGTGTTAAAAGTCAAAATGGTGTTATTTTTAGAAAATGGGCAAATAAAGTATTAAAAGATTATATAATTAAAGGTTATGCAGTCAATCAAAAAAGACTAGAATACCTTGAAAAAACAATTAAATTAATAGACATTGCAGGAAGAATAGATACTAAATTAAAAGGAACGGAAGCCCAAGAAATAATTAAAGTAATAAATAACTATTCAAATGCTTTAAATTTGCTTGATGACTATGACCATAAGCGAATAACTAGACCAAATGGCACAAAAAATAATAAAAAGATTACTTATGAAGATTGTATTAGTATAGTTAATAAACTTAAATTTAATAGTAACAGTAGCTTATTTGCACTTGAACGAGATAATGGTTTAAAAGCAATTATAGGCACTATATATCAATCTTTTGATGGTAGAGACTTATATCCTAGCGTGCAAGAAAAAGCAGCCAATTTCTTATATTTAATAACTAAAAATCATTCTTTCATTGATGGCAATAAAAGAATCGCTGCTACACTATTTATTTATTTTCTTAAATTCTATAATATCCTATATAAAGAAAATAGACAAGTTATTGATAATAATACTCTTGTTGCCATTACACTACTTATAGCAGAGTCTAATCCAAAAGAAAAGGATATACTAATTGATTTAGTAATGAACTTCTTAAATAATGAATAATGAATTAGCAAAACAATTAAAAAATATAACACCAAATGATTTTTACAAGATAATCAATAGTGATGGTAATAATGAAATAAAGGATTGGCTTGCCAAATTAGGTAGTGAAAGAATTGATGAAATATTTGATCCATCACTTGGCTTAGAAAGAGCAATAAATTATTGGAGAATGATGGGATATTCACAAGAGTGGATTAAAAATAAATTGATAGAAATGGTTAATAAAACTAGCAAATAATAACTCTAAAAATTAAAAAATATAGGTTGCATTAGGACACTTTCTTAAAACCTATATAGAATAAGTCTTTCTTAACATAAATAAAAAATTAATTAAACTAAAAAGTTAAACTTTAATAAAGTATATATCCTTTAGGTTAAAAATGGTGCTTGAATCAGGTATCAAACAATCCCTTATAAATAAAGGAAATTAAGTAATAAGTGTCTATAAAACATTCAAAGAGTTGCTTTGATTAGGACACTTGCGATTAGGCCGGATTTATTACTTCTTGATGAGGCAACTAGTGCGCTTGACTATCAATCAAAGTTAATTATTGAAGAAGATATTTATAAAATTATAAGAAAAGAAAAAATAACTGCATTGATTGTAACTCATGATATAAATCAAGCAATTAGTATGTCTGATAAAGTTATCGTTTTATCTAATAGACCAGCTTGTGTGAAAAATGTTTATGATATTAAACTTACTAATAAATCTACTCCTATTAATAATCGTAAATG
>CAVHAY010000042.1:0-4427 GCA_963634115.1 Clostridia bacterium
AATATATCCTTCCTATTCTTTTACTATTTTATCAAAAATATAACAATTTGTCAGCACCCACAGAGTTAAAAAACAAGTATCAAAAAAATTTATCACAACAAACAAAGATATAAAGTAAATATTTGTAAAAAAAAACATAAAATTAAATTCTTAATTTATATTTTTTATTTTTTTATGTAAAGCCATATTTATACCTTCTCCAATAACATCAGCTAACTTTATAGCCACAAAATCTTCTTCCTTAGGAGTAACCATTAAATTATATCCAATAGGATTTAAAATTTCATAAATAAACCTTTTAACTTCTTCATCACTTAAATTACCAACTAAACCAAATAAATTTTTCTTATCTATATTATCAATATCAACATCTTTTTTTAAATAATTAGGATTAATCATTAACTTATATGCTGGATTAAAAAAATTAGCCCTAGTATACGCAAAATGCTTATACATATATCTAATAGTATCACTAACAATAGAAGCTGCATCCACTACCGTAGGTACTCCAACCGCTATAACAGGTATTTTTAAAGTATCATAACTTATTTCCTTTCTCATATTTCCTATCCCACTACCAGGATTTATACCAGCATCAGTCATCTGAATAGTCTTATTAACCCTTTCAATAGAACTACTTGCCAAAGCATCAATAATAATCAAAAAATCAGGCTTAATAACCTCACATATTCCAAAAATATAATCACTAGTTTCAATACCAGTTTCCCCCATTACCGATGGAGAAATACCAAAAACCTTCCTAAAACCATCTTCCACCTCACCATACTGAAATAAGTGATTTGTAACAATAACCTTATCAAGAGCCATAGGACCAATAGAATCTGGAGCACTCTTCTTATTACCAAGACCTACCACAAAACAACTATCATCATCTCTCATCTTAATATTCTTTATCATTAAACGTAATTCTTTAGAAAAAACATTCTTAACCTTTTCCGCATTCTCATAATCAGTTACATCCGAAAATTCAATAGTAACATAAGTACCTTTTTTCTTATCTATAACACTACCTTGCTTTTCATTAAGATTAATTTTAGTAACTTTAATTTCTCCATTTTCATAATAATTATCACTTTTATCAGTAAGATCAATGGCTAAATCAGTCCTAACATCATATTTACCCATATCAATTTCATGTCCCATATAAATCACCATAATTATTATGAACAAAAAATACATATTTTATATCAATAAACTATTTACTTTTTTACAATTATACTAGTACCATTTATAATTCAATAAAAATAATTTAAAACATTAAAATCAAAAATCATATAGAAAAATAAATTCATTTTCTACTTCTAGTATACTATTATTTTTTTATATTTAATGCTATAATTTCTACAAGAGGTGATACTTATGTCTAAACAACATATTGAATATAACAGGCAATTAAATCAAAATAAAATTTTGGATCTAGAAGAAAAATATATGCACGTTATTGAAGATATTGTTACTACTAAAACTTTTTTAGAAGATTTAAAACATATTGAAGAAGAAACACAAGAATATTACGAAATATTACAAGAGGTTTGGGGAAAGAAAAATAAAATTAAAGAAGCTTCGGAAAGATTATTAAGACACCATATGTATACAACTTTTAGTGACGCTAAAAATTTCTATCCATCTCCTATTAGCTGTGATATAGCATTAGAATTAGAAGATATTATTCTTAATCTTGATGTTAAAACTATTGATAAGGTTGGAAATAGTGGAGAATTAGACACAACTCAATTTGAACATAATCAGACTTCATTTTTAAATGATCCAGTTGATGGTACTGGTAGTTTCCCAGGTTTCAAAGTAAAATCAAATTTACAAGCTATTGATTCTAGAACTGGCAAACCATTGCTCACTTATCTAGTAAAAATTGGATATTCTGATGATGGTCATGGAAACTTTAAATTAATCAACGAAAGTTCGTACCCAAGTATAGTCGTAACTTGTTTGCCAAATGGAACATTAAGTAATTTATTTGACAATAATTTATTTTTAAATTTTAAGGACTATGTCTATTACGCCGCCCACGATGGAGCATATTATAAACCAAAATATATCACATCAAAAGATGAGTTTTCAAATTTAAGTGAGAAAGATAAATTTTCCAGAATTGAACAAAAGACAGATATTCCAAAAGAATGGGAAAGAATTATTGGAAAAACAAAATTCGGTTACTATGATAAAGAAAGAAAGCAAGTATGGTACACAGTTCCAAGAAAAAAAGTTGGTCATTGGGATATTTTTCTAGAAGCAGTTAAGTATGGAAATACCGCCAGATTTAATGATTCATGGTTAGAAGAAAGATACAATTCAAAAAATGAAAGGTGGTCTGGTGAACACAAATACTATAAAATATATGATACACTAAATGAAGAATCCAATTAAGATTCTTCATTTTTTTCTAAAACATCATAAATACCTTTTGCAATTTGTTCTGCCAATTTAACTGGAACAGCATTACCTATTTGTCTGTATACAACATTTAAACTACCAACAAATTCGTAATCCATAGGAAATGTTTGTAGTATTGCACATTCTCTAGCACTTAATCTTCTTTCTCTATTTACATGTATTTCAGGACTGGTTGCAGTAATAGTATCACTAGGTCTATCCCAATTTGTTATTCTCAACGATTGTTCAAATTTAATTTCTTTTTCAACCATTGTTGTTACTTTTTTATCATATTTATTATCAAAACCTAATATTTTTTTCAATTCCCACCAATCAGATGGCTTTGGTATACTACCAGAATGATTATCTTTTCTAAACCAATGACCAGCTGTATATTTATATCCAAAATGGTCATCAACTTTTTTTGTAGTATATCCTGCTTTATCCCTCCACATTTTCAAATAATCACATATATCTTCTTGTTTAACTTTATATTTTCTTCCCCAAAATTTATCATATACATTGGTCGCAGCCATATGATTATAAATTATCATACCATTATCTAACTTTATAGGCTTATCACTTAACCTAACATCCCTTAAAAATCCAATTGCCTGTTCAACCGTAATAGGATCTTTTAATTCTTTTTTTGATTCATATTTTTTGCTATCAACCCAATGTGTTGGTTCAGGATATGGATTTTTTACACCTATTCTATTGCCAATTATAACTACTCTCTCTCTAGCTTGTGGAACACCATATTCTGCCGCATTTAACAGTTTAGCATCAACATTATATCCTAACTTTTTAAAATCTTTTTTTATTATTTCAAAGACTTTGCCTTTTTTCATAGAAAGTATTCCCTTAACATTTTCTGCGACAAAAAATTTTGGCTTTTTATCATCTATAACACGTAACATTTCCTTATATAAAAAATTTCTTTCATCTTTCATACTTCTTTTTGTATTTGCTACTGAAAACCCTTGACATGGAAACCCTCCTATTACTAAATCTATGTCATCAGGCATTTCCCTACTATCAATTTTGGTAATATCACCATATACAATTCTAGAATCAACATTTTTTTTGTAAGATTCAACAGCCTCTTTGAAAAAATCGTTTGCCCAAACAATATCAAATCCCGCATTTATAAACCCTAAATCCATACCTCCTGCTCCAGAAAATAAGGATATAACCCTATATTTTTTTTCTTTTTTATCTTTACTCATATGTATCACCTACTACTATTAAAGTATAACAAGTTTTGCAATTAATTGCAATAGTTGCCACTAAAATAATTATATAATTTTTAGTTTAAAATTGCAATAGCAGCAACAAAGAAAAAGCAAATTTTTAGTATACTATTATTTTTTATTATTCCTTCACTTCCGTGCTCCTAGTACTTTCATTTTAATTGTATCATGAATTTTACCGTTTTTTAAATTAAGTCCCACAATAAAAGAAGAAATTAATCTTCTAATAACCAATCAATTATGTTTTTATGTATTATACCATTTTGGGACATATCAAATTTATCCATTGAAATTACATACTTTGGATAGTTATCTTTAATACTATTATAAATATTAAATTCTCTATCAATAACTTTGTCATCAGTTAAATAGTAACATACTTGGTAATACTCTTTCTTACTATCTTTTAAAGCAATAAAATCTATTTTTCCTTTTTCTAAATTACCTACTTTAACATCATAACCTCTGTAAACAAGTTCATTATAAACAATATTTTCTAAATATGCGCCCATCTGTTCCTTTTTTGAAACATTTAATATTTGCCCTAATCCTAAATCAGTTAAATAATATTTATATTTCCCATTAAGGATTCTTTTACCTCTTACATCATACCTATCTACTTTTTCAATTAAATGTGCTTTGCACATATATTCAAGATAATTATATAATGTATTTTTAGTTACACCTCTATCATCATTAATTTCAAAATATTTAACTAAACTTTCCACTGAAAATGTTTGAGATGGAGTTGTTGATATATAC
>CAVHAY010000043.1:0-2272 GCA_963634115.1 Clostridia bacterium
TACCTATACATATACAGATTCTGCTAGTTGTAACTAAAAAGCATAATTAATTTTATGTTTTTTTGTATATAAAAAATTATTTTCTGCATAATAAAAAAGGGAGGCTAATATGGAAGAATATAAAAATATTGTAAATGAAAATAGTCCTAAAGAAAATGTTTTTACAAATGCTGTTATAGCCTTTATAATTGGAGGTTTAATGGGAATATTTGGTGAAGTTTTAATAGAATTATATTGTTATTTTCTTGATGTATCAACAAAAGAAGCAACAATATTTATGCTTATTACTTTAATATTTATTTCATGTTTATTTACTAGTTTGGGGTTCTTTGATAGTGTTGTAAATTTTGCTAAATGTGGTCTTATAGTACCAATAACTGGTTTTGCTCACGCTACTATGAGTGCTGCTTTAGAATATCGTAAAGAAGGACTGGTAACTGGCATAGGGGCTAATATGCTTAAATTATCTGGTGCTGTTATTATTTTTGGTGTAGTTAGTGCTTGGACTTTTAGTTTAGTAAGACTAATTATAGGGGTGATATAATGACTTTTAATTTTAAAAATGTATACCTTACTGAAACTGCTACTGTTACAGGGCCATATGAAAATAATGGACCTCTTGGTAAAATGTTTGATAAAAGTTATAATGAATTTTATTTTGGTACTAAAACTTTTGAGGAAGCTGAAAGTAAACTTATAACTGAAGCTGTGAATATTTTGTTAAAAAAAGCTAATATAGATAAATATGATGTTGATTTAATGTTAGGTGGTGATTTATTAAATCAATTAACGGCTTCCAATTATGCTGCTAAAAAATATCCTTTTTCTTTTATTGGTCTTTATTCAGCTTGTTCTACAAGTACACTTGGGCTTATTTTAGGTAGTGTTATGGTAGAATATTGTAATTTACAAAATGTTATTACTGTTGTATCATCACATAATAATGCTGCTGAAAAACAATTTAGATATCCTGTAGAGTATGGTGGTCCAAAGCCCAAAACTACGACATTTACTTGTACTGGAGCAGCAGCGGCTTTACTTACAAATAATAATAGTAAAATAAAAATAGAAAGTGGGACTATTGGCAGAGTAATAGATTCTGAAATAAATGATGTTTTTAATATGGGTGGTGTAATGGCTGTATCAGCAGCTGATACTATATATAAACATTTAACTGATACTGATAGAAATATTAATGATTATGATCTTATTTTAACGGGTGATCTTGGAATATATGGTAAGAGAATTTTAAAAGAATATATTAAAAAAGAATATGGAATTGAACTAAATAGTTATAATGATACTGGTACTATGCTTTATGATTTAAAGAAACAACCTGTGTATGCTGGGGCATCAGGACCTGCATGTGCTCCATTAGTTGTATATACTGATATTATAAATAAAATGAAAACAGGTAAATTAAAAAAAGTTTTATTAGTCGCAACTGGAGCATTACAAAGTCAAACAACTGCTAATCAAAAAAGGACAATTCCAACTATTTCACATGCTATAAGTTTGGAGGTGGCTAATTGATATATTTAAATGCTTTTTTGTTCGCAGGTTTAGTATGTGCTATTGGACAAATTATATTAGATAAAACCAAACTTACACCTGGACATATTACTGTAATATTTGTAGTAATTGGAGCCTTTTTAGATGTCTTTGATTGGTATGATAAAATAGTTTTATGGGCTGGTGGTGGAGCCTTAGTACCAATTACTAGTTTTGGTCATATGCTTACACATGGTTCATTACAAGGATATAATGATTCAGGATTAATAGGATTATTTGTAGGGGTACTTGATTTAACATCTGCAGGTATATGTGCGGCCATTATATTTGCTTTCTATTTCTCATTAATATTTAAGCCAAGAGACTAAATTAGTCTCTTTTAATATGAAAAAATTTTATATATTGTTTATGTTGCGAAAAGAAAATAATTTTATTATAATTATAGTGCGAGGTGATGAATGAATGCAAGAAAAACTTAATTTAGTACCACATTTACCTGGTTGTTATTTAATGAAAAATGATATTGGTACTATTATATATGTTGGTAAAGCAAAAGATTTAAAAAATAGACTTAATTCTTATTTTCATTCATCACATACTGGTAAGACGGCTAAACTAGTAAGTGAAATTAAAGATTTTGAGTATATTGTCGTATCATCTGAAACAGAGTCTTTAATACTAGAAATTAATTTGATAAAAAAACATGATCCTAAATATAATATTTTACTTAGAGATGATAAGACTTATCCATATATAGAAC
>CAVHAY010000044.1:0-5244 GCA_963634115.1 Clostridia bacterium
GATTTATATAGAGCATACATACTATCTTGGAAAATAGAGGTTTTAGAATTTTTTATAATATTAATTACCGTAGGCACTGTTACCAGAACAAGAATAGCAATAATTATAATTACAGCAAGAAGTTCTAATAAAGTAAAAGCTTTATTATTCATTTTTAATGTCCCCTCCATATTTATAACAATATTTTTGTATAGTTTTTTTAGTTGTACTTGTAGTAGTTTTACCACTGCCAGTACTGTAATTTTTCTTATAAGTTTTTTCATAATATATATTACTTACATATATTGTACTTAATTTTTTATTTCCATCTTTGGTAATTTGTTCATTTTCATCCTTATTTTTATTATATTCATCTAATAAATCTTCATCTATATATTCATCATTTAAAAGATCATCATATACATCTACAGATAAATTATAATCATCATCTTGTAATTGTGCACATTTTGAATAATTATTAGTTTTAGTCATTGGAAAATTATCAGCATTATCATTAACGTATTGTTCTGCTGCCGCAAGTAATTTTTCTTTAATTGCCTTATCTACTTCTTCATTTGAAGATTTTATCATGTTTATGACAGATGGAAAAGCCAGTAAAGTAATTAAAGATAATATTATAACTGCTCCCATTAATTCAATTAGTGTAAAACCCATTCTTTTCATATCATTCACCATAATAATTGTATAATATTTTTTTCTTTATTACAAGAAAAAACAAGATTTTAATCCTGCTTTTTAGCATTTAAATATTCATTTACTTCTGGTAATAAAAGAGGAATAACTTCTTTTAAGGTTTCCCTATTTTTAATTACACTTACGTATTCACCATCTTCTTTGATAATAGTTTTTATAATTCTATATTCATCAAGAAAATCATCTTCTAAATCATTTAATCTAATTAAATAGGCATACCATTCATTTTTATATTGAGTACGTGCCGCGATAAACCACTTTTTACCATCACCAATTTCTATTAAATTATATAAATCATTCATATTATAACCCCTTACTACTTTTTATTGTTTCTTTAGCCATATCTACGTAATTATCAATATTACCAAAACCTGTTATTTGTCCTGCATTAGCAAGTTTATCGCCACCTTGCCCTATTAAATCAACATTATTTGTATAGGCAACACTATAATCACCATTATTAATTAAAGTATTTAAATCGTCAAGATCTAAAGTATTTGGATCAATATTCATATATTCACCTGTAACATTGTTAAATAAATCAGCCATATAAACATCACCTGCGGAAGGATCTGGAGTAAGTCCTCCAGTCAAATTCGCGGCATCTCCTGCATTACTATATATTTCAGACATATTATTTAAATCAAAGTTTATATCATTAAGATTCATAGAACTGATATCAAAATTATTGGCCGCTGTTAGTACATTTGGATCCGCATTTTGACCAAAAGTATTTACTGCTTCACTAACACCTTCTGTAAGATTACCCATAGCAGAAGCATCACCTGTTAAAGCAGTATAGGCAGCACCAATACCTATTGCCGCAATACCGATTACTGCGGCAGCGGCAGTAATAATAACTTTTCTTCTAAATTTTCGATCATTTTTCAATTTATCTACTAATTTTTTTAATTTATCTTTTACAATATTTCTTTTATTTGTAACCTTAACTGGTTCTTCATCTTTTTCATTTTCATCATCTGATAGACCAAATTTTGATAAATCAACATCATCTTGATCTATTTCATTATCATTTTGATATAAAGAATTTATAGCTTGTTCTTTATCTCTAGCAGCTTGTTTCCTTTGTTCTTCTAAATCATCTAATTCTTTATTATCATTATCTTCATTTTCATTACTAGTTTTAGAAATATTATTAACTACAGTATTATTACTTAAAATAGAATGACTTGGAATAGCAATTTGTCTAGGATTAATAGTTTTTCGCATGTTTTCCATTACAGAATTATATTTTGTAGGATAATTCATTTTAATATCTAAATACATTTCCATTACTTCATCATCAGTAAGAGCACTTACATCATAACCTTCTTTGTAATTAAGATCAAAATATGAAAAAAATTTATAGGCATCATATAAAGAACTTTTATTATAAAATGTATATTTTTGTTTATCTTTAGATGTAGGCATTTCATATGAATTTGTATTAGTCGTTTTTACTTTTTGCATAGCTTTTTTATATTCATCTGGGAAGTTCTCTTTTATTTTTTGATATATTTTTAAAATTTGTTCATCAGTATATGTTTTTGTCTTAATTTTTTTACCTTTAGGCGTTGTAAAAAAATTAAAAAACTCCTTAATCTTTTCTATTTTTTTATCTTTATCATTCATTTTACCACCTCATTATATATTTATAAATATAAAAACAAATCTATCATTACCTACAAAATCTTTTTCTATAGAGATTTTAGCATTTTTAAAATATTGTTTGGCAATTATTTTTATTTTATCACCTTGTGTTTTACCTATTTCAAAAGCAATAAGTGCCTTTTTATTAAGATAATTACATGCGGTTGATAAAATATCTTCATAATATTTTAAACCATCATTATCAGCATATAAAGCAATATGTGGTTCATTATTTTTAACTATTTCCTCAACTTCTTCATCAAAAGCAATATAAGGAGGATTACTTATTATACAGTCAAAACTGCCTTTAACATTTTTGAACATATCACTTTGATAAAAATCAATTATAACATTATTATTTTTAGCATTTTGTACCGCAACTAATAAAGCCTCTTTTGATATATCAATTGCCGTAATATTAGCCTGCAAATTTTTTTTAAGCGCTATGGCAATATTTCCACTTCCAGTAGCAAGGTCTAAAATATTTATTTTCTGATTATCTTGATTAAAATATTTTTTTAAATATTTTATGGTTTTATCTACGAGTAATTCAGTTTCAAATCTAGGAATTAAAACATTTTTATTAACATTTATTATATTACCATAAAAATTAACATTTCCAATAATATATTGCACTGGTTCCCCATTTTGTAATCTTTTAAGACCTTCTTCTAATTTATCATTATCTAGATATTTTCTTAGATATTCTATATCTGTCATTATTCTCCTCTTAAACGTCTATTTTGATCTTCAGTAATAAGTGCTTCAATTATTTCTTCTAGATTACCTTCCATTACTCTATCTAAGTTTTTGGTTGTAAAGCCAATACGATGATCAGTAACTCTATTTTGAGGATAATTATATGTTCTTATTTTCTCTGATCTATCTCCAGTACCTATCTTATTTCTTCTTTCATTTCCTAAAGCTTCATCTTGTTTTCTTTGTTCTTCTTCATAAAGACGTGTTCTAAGCATCTGCATACATTTCTCTTTATTTTGAATTTGACTACGTTCATTTTGGCAAGTAACAACAATACCTGATGGTATATGAGTTATTCTAACAGCCGAATCAGTAGTATTTACACACTGACCTCCTGCGCCAGTACTTCTATAAACATCTATTCTAAGATCACTAGATTTTATTTCAACATCTACTTCTTCTGCTTCTGGCATAACTAGGACAGTAGCAGTTGAAGTATGTACTCTACCTTGAGTTTCAGTTACTGGAACTCTTTGAACTCTATGAGCACCACTTTCATATTTTAATTTTGAATATACTTTATCACCTTTTACCATAAATTCTACTAACGGGAAACCTCCCATATCAGAATGTTCTTCCGATAATACTTCCAATTTCCAGCCTTCTTTTTCGGCATATTTTGTATACATACGATACAAATCACCAGCAAAGATATTTGCTTCATCTCCACCTGCGGCGCCTCTAATTTCAACAATAACGTTTTTATCATCATTAGGATCTTTAGGTAATAATATAATTTCTATTTCAGTTTCTAATTCTTTTAATTTAGTATTTATGTTATTTACTTCTTCTTTAGCGAAATCTCCAAGTTCACTATCGTTTAACATCTCTTTAGCATCACTTAGTTCAGTAGTTAATTTTTTGTATTCTTGATAGGCGTCATAGGCATCTTTTAATGTTGCTTGTTCTTTTGATAAAGCTGTTGTTTTTTTGATATCGTTAAGAACTTCGGGGTTCATAAGTTCTTCATTTAATTCATTATATCTTTTTTCTATGGCTTCTAATCTTTCTATCATAAACTTTTCTCCTTTAACTTTTTTAATTATACTATAAATTAAGGAAAAAAGCGAGATGTTTATTTTATGTTTACCTCTCACTTTTTATTATTTAATTCACAGTCCATACTACTGTTAGGGGCTTTACTACATTTATAGCCATTACTATAAACTAAATCTTTTGCACTTGTTTTTTGATTATCTCCAATAATTATTTTACCACTTTTAGGTATTGATCCTGAATACTTTAGTTTAGCATTTTTTAATAATTTGTTATTAGCATATACTTTTTGTTTTTTAGCTTCAAATTCAACAACAAAAGGTAATTCTATATCTTTATCAGTATTTAATTCAAAATATAAATTTTGAACTACTTGCATAGTCATTTCAGCACTACTTATAGCAGCTTTATATCTACTATTCTGAACGGAACTTACGGCAATTGGTGTCAGCAATATTACCGCAATACCTACTAGTATAATTACAATCATATTTTGTGCAAACTTATTGTCCATATATCCCCATATCTTTCTATAAAAAATATATCATATTTTAATAGGTATTGCAAGAAAAAATCTTGAGGATGACCTCAAGATTTTAATATATTATTTATAATGTTATCGTATTATGTAGTTTATTCTATTGTGTCAATTGTACTTCCTTTAACAGTTTCACCTGCTTTAACTTTATCCGCACTAGCATCACATACCATAACTGTACCATTATTAGCGGTAGAACAATAATATTTACCATTACCAGTATAAAGTAATTGGTTAGCAACTATTTTCCCGTTACTTTGGAATTGAATCTTACCACCTTGTGGTATTTCCCCATTAACTGAGAAATTTTCATTAATTGCATAATAAGCTGTGTCAGTTCCCTCAGTAGAAGTTACTGTTCCAGATTTAACACTGGCAATTTTACCATTGGCTTTAGAACCTTCTGATACACTTGTAAACGTAATAGTTGCTGGTAAGTCAACGGTAACATCCATTGTTTTGGTATTAGTAGTTATTTGGGCATATGCAAGTTTAATACCATCAATGGTTCCCCATGCTTTATCTTTAGCACCTTCTAAACGTGAGTTATTAATTGTACTAGTAATAGTAGGTGTAGTCACTAATGCAACTATAGCAAGGATGATGAT
>CAVHAY010000045.1:0-3239 GCA_963634115.1 Clostridia bacterium
AAGTATTAATACTAAATATTGTTTGTACAAAATCTACATGATACAAATAATTAATAATAAATACATGAAATAAGAATATTCCAAATACTAAATTACTTAAACTACAAATAATATTGTTAACATGTTTATTTTTTAATTTATTACCTATAAAATATTTAAATAAAATAAATACACATAAAGACGGTATACAAATCAAAAATGATTGATAACTAATTAAAGTATTAAAAGTTAAACCAAATTTATTAATACCTAAATAAAGGTAAATAATACCTAAAATAACAAACAATATATATACAATAGATGATATTTTAACTTCTTTTAAAGTAATAACTTTTTTACTAATATAATATCCCGCTACATAGTAACCAATACAAATAGAGAAAGTACACATAGAAAATGATTCTACAAATTTATAAGGTTCACCAAAAATCATATTAGTAATATATGGAAACATTTCCAAAAGACTAGGTAAAATTAGGAATAGAGCAAAGAATACCATATAATCTTTATCTTTAAAGTTTTTAATCATTTTTTGTAAAAAAGGAGTAACCATATAAAGACCTATAAGCATATATAAATACCATAGCCAGTATGGATATTCAGGAATAGTATATATTACAAAAGGAGATAGTAAAATTCCTTTTAAATCGCCGCCATATAAAAGTATATTTATTCCTAAAACTATTAAAAGAGGAATAAGAACTCTAAATATTCTTTTACAAAAAATTTCACTATAACTAGTTTGTTTACCTAAAAATATTACACCAGTAGTCATAATAAATAAAGGAACAGCTACCTTACACATATCATAAGTCATATAATGTAATAGTTTTACTAACCAAGTAGTATCAATAATATATAGTTCAGAATGATTATATATAACTAAAAATATGGCAATAACTTTTAGTAAGTCTAAATAAACCATTCTTTTTTTTACTGCTGCCATAAGTCTTACTCCTTAACATTATATTTTATTTTCAATATCAAAGCAATAATTAAACATGGAATATAAAATAACCCTGAAAAAAACTTCATATTATTATTTTTTAAAATTTTTTCTTTACCAATTATTGAAAATATATCATACATAATACAGTTTTTTATCCTAATACTAAGTTTAAATCTTTTATTCATAAAAGTAATACAATTTGCTCTTGCTCCCAAAGGACATTTAATAACTGATTTAAGCCAATTTCTAGAAAGACCATCTTCTAAATATTCTGTACAATATATTTCAAGAGGAATATAAACCATATCATATTTTAAAGCAATTTCATTCCATACTACCGCTTCACTTAAAAATCTTTCATTTTCAAATATTGGGAAAGGATATTTAAGCAATATGTCTTTTATAAAAACCTCACACATATCACCCATAAAACCATTATTATATTTAAAGTCAATAGGATTTGCTATACATTCTTCAAAATCTTTACTTTTATATACTGGATTTTTTATTGTTCTAAGAAAAGAAAGACCAGCAATATTCTTATTATCAGCATACTTTTTATAATACTTATTTGCCATATTAATAGCGTTATTCGTTAAATAATCATCACTATCCAGTATTAAAATAAGATTACCTTTAGCCTTTTGAACACCTAAGTTAAGGGCCGTATGTTTACCACCATTTTTCTTATAAAAATAAGAAATATTGATTTTATTTTCATTTATATATTCATTTACTTTTACTTTAGTATCATCTGTAGAACCATCATCAATAATAAGCCATTCAAAATCTTTATCGGTTTGCGTAAGCAAACTTTCATAAGCTTTATCCAAAATATATCCTCTATTATAAGTTGGAGTTAAAATAGTTATCATAAATATACCTCCTATTCGTAAAGAGAATAAATCTCATTTTCCCAAGATACTACATCAGTATAAGGTTTAACAATAGATAAACATTTAGAAGAATATTGTTTCCATAACTTATCATCACTAAGTAATTTTAAACATAAATCCGTATATTCCTCTAAATCTTTACAAATAAATTCTTTATTATTCCCAAAAATAGTTGCCAGTCCACCAGCACCACTATTTATAACAGGTTTACCTAAACACATACTTTCAACAGCTGTAAATCCAAAACCTTCAAAAAAAGACGGCATAAGTGCAATTTTAGACTTACTAATTATCTTAAATGGGTTTTTTTCAAAACCAGTCATATCAATATTCTTTTGCAGATCATATTCTTTTATTTTTTTCATTAAAGAATCTTTCATAATACCATCACCTATCATAACCGCATGGATAAAAGGTAATTTTTTTCTTATTTCTTTAACAACATCCACAAAAAGAAATGGATTTTTAGCCTCACAAAGCCTACCAATAAAAAGTAAATCATAATTTTTATCATAGTCTTCTTTACCTTTAAGATTAATCATATCATAATCAACAACATTCGTAATTACAAAAGTTTTCTTTTCAATACCCTTTTTAAATGCAGCCTCATCTAAAACACTATTAGAAACTACTGCGACTTTATAAAATTTTTTAGAAATCATATTATATAAAATAGTAAATAAATTCCATTTTTTAGCAAAAGGATAATTACAATGTAAATGAGAAATTATCTTTCCCTTAAACCCAGAAACACCAGCAATTACACTAGCTTTATAATCATGAGCATGTATAATATCAATACCATATTCATTACATATTTTTAAAAGACATGATGGTCTAAATTTTTCAATTGGAATATATTTAATTCTCTTTTCCTTTAAAACATCACAAATTTCTCCTTTAGGACAGCAATAATACATATCATATTTCTTATTATTCTCAATAATAGTACAGACAACATTTTCTGCCCCAGAAAACTTATTACTAGGTAACAAATATAAAACTTTTTTCATATATAGCCTCTTTCTAAAAAACTATTCACATATACTTTTTTTACGTTTAATCAAAACTTTAATCATAATAATTAAATAAATTAAAAACCTAAAGAAAATAACCAAACTATAAGTAATAGAAGCCCCTAAAACTCCATACGTACCAACTAAATAATTACATAAAAGCAAAGAAGTAAGAATAACGATCACATTACCAATTACTTGAGACTTAATCACCCTCATAGCAATTAAACTAGAAGAAATACCAGCCGTAATCGCATAAAAGATAGAACCAACTATAATAATTAAAAGTGAAATCTTATAATCATCCAAATTAATTCCATATATAAGATTTAAAAGTGGTATTCCAAAAAAATAACAAAGAACAAGTGTCCCTATACC
>CAVHAY010000046.1:0-4597 GCA_963634115.1 Clostridia bacterium
GTGTAAAAGATATTAACAATAATTCTGAGTTTATAGAGTTTATGACAAAAGAAGAGGATGAAGAAAAGACAAGAAATACTTATTTTGCCAATGGTAAAGAAGAAGGCAAAGAGGAAGGCAGAGAAATAGGAACGTTAGAAAAAGCAAAAGAAACTGCCAAAAATATGTTGAAGGATAAATTATCTATGGATACCATTGTTAAATATACTGGTTTATCTTTAAAAGATGTTAAAGCATTAGAAAACAAAATCTAATGCTTTTATAAAACATATTTTATAATAACAGTCAATTTATGATTAAAAATTATCTTGTAATAGTACTTGATGATTTTTTTTATTAAAAAGCAATATTTTCTAGATATTTATCCACATATTTTATCATTGCATTGAGTAATATATAAAGTAAAATGTGATTTTTCTAATATTTTTTAAAAGGTGATATATGAATTATGTAGATTTTTTAATTAGAATTAGTATTGCTTTATTTTTAAGTTTTATTGTAGGACTTGAAAGACAGTGGCGTAAAAGAGCCGTTGGACTCCGTACCAACGTACTTGTATGTTTAGGTTCATTTTTATTTGTTTCCATGCCCACCATGTCAGGTATAGTTGGTGATACAAAGGTTGCGGCACAAATTATTAGTGGTATTGGTTTTTTAGGAGCAGGTGTAATTATTAAAGATGGCGCTAATATAAGGGGACTTAATACAGCCGCCACATTATGGTGTAATGCCGCTATTGGAATTTTATGTGCCACAGGTTATTTGCTAGAGGCTACTACGGGAACATTTTTAATTCTTTGTGCTAATATAGTTCTAAGATATATAACTCGTAAGATTATTGCTATGAGTAATAAAAAACATGCCAAAAAATATGTGCTTACTATAGTAATATTACCCGATAGAGAGCAAGACATAAAAACATTGGTAGCTAGAACTATAGACGATACAGATATTAGGCTTATAAGCACTACTAAAACAGAAGAAAAAAACAAAATTAAAATATCTTTGGAAATATCAACAGAAGATATTTCAGATATTGAACATGTTATAACTTGTTTAGCTATGGAATCAGGTGTTTTTTATGTCGGATATAAAGAACAAAAAGAAGAAGATGATGATAATTAATACAAATTTACAAATATTTTGTAAATATATGAAAAAAATATTTTATTTTTTTAAAAGATATGATAAAATTGATTATAGTAGATTGTACATTTTTTAGATATATGAAGGAGGCTAATTATGGGTATATTAACTGGATTATTTAACGGAGATGAAGAACCAACTTACAGTTCTACTGAAAAATATTATGAAACTGAAAAAGAAGCTGCTTTAAGTGAAGATGGCGCTAAAATGATTTTATTAGAGCCAAGAGCATATTCTGAGGCACAACAAATTGCTGATCATCTAAAGAAAAGAAATACAGTTGTTGTTAATTTGAAAAGGGTAACTCCTGATCAAGCAAAAAGAATAGTAGATTTTTTAAGTGGAACTATATATGCTATTAATGGAAAAATCCAAAAAATAGGTGGCGGAATATTTTTATGTACTCCTGACAATATCAGTGTACTAGGTGAAATTACTGGCGATACAAATGGTAAAGGCATCCATGATAATAATGATATAAATATTGAATGGTAAGTATAGAAATTTAAAGAAAAGTGTGTTATAATAAAACGCACGTGTGAGGATGCGATATTATGGAAAGATTTAATCGTGTATTAAGGGGCTATGATCCAGAAGAAGTTAATAATTTTTTAGATCAAATCATTGCACGTATTGAAGATATGATTTCAGAGCTGAATGCTAAAGATAAAGAAATCGAAAAACTTAGAAAAAATCAAGGTAATCCAGAAGTTATGGAAAGACTTGCTCAGTATGAAAGAATGGAAGATACCTTGAATAGAGCCATTATCATGGCTCAAAAGACTTCTGATCAACTTAAAGTTGCGGCTCATAAAGAAAGTGAAATTATGCTCGATGATGCTAAAAAGAATGCTAGTAGGATAGTTAATGAAGCACTACAAAGAGCTGAAAAAATTGAAAATGATGCGATGAACCTTCAAAGGAATGTCGCAGTATTTAAAAGAAGACTTAAAAACATTGTAAAACAGCAACTTGAAGTTATTGATGAAATAGAAAAAGTAGAACTTTAAAACAATTGATGGAGACGTTATATTATATAGATTTCGCAGAGAGTTAGTGGTTGGTGTGAACTAATAAATCATTAATATATGAATCACTCTTGATGTGTTTTCCTAAAATTTTAGTAGGGATGAACGGTAACGCGTTATAGTTTTGAGCGTATAGATATTTTATCTGTAAAATAAGGTGGTACCGCGATTTTTCGTCCTTAAGATTTAAGGATTTTTTTATTATAAGGAGATGAGAAAAATGGATTATAAAGATACTTTATTAATGCCAAAAACAGAATTTAAAATGAGGGGTAATCTCGCAGAAAATGAAATTTTACAAAGACAAAAATGGGAAGAGATGGATTTATATAATAAAATAAAGGAAAAAAATAAAAATAATAAGCCTTTTGTATTACATGATGGTCCTCCTTATGCTAATGGGAATATTCACATTGGTCATGCATTTCAAAAAATCCTTAAGGATTTTATAAACCGTTCAAAAATGATGGAGGGTTATTTTGTAGACTTTGTTCCTGGTTGGGATACTCATGGACTTCCTATTGAACAAGCAGTTACTAATAGTGGTGTAAATAGAAAAGAAATGAGTGTTGCTGATTTTAGAAAATTATGTATGGAATATGCTTTAGAGCAAGTAGATAAACAAAAAAATGATTTCATAAGACTTAATATTATGGGTGATTTTGATAATCCATACATAACCTTGAACAAAGAATATGAAGCAAAACAAATAGAAATATTTGCTAAAATGGCTAAAAAAGGTTTAATATTTAAAGGTTTAAAACCTGTATATTGGTCTCCTTCATCTGAAACTGCCCTTGCTGAAGCAGAAATTGAATATAAGGATAGAAAAGATCCGTCAGTCTTTGTATCTTTTACAGTAGAAACTGGTAATGATTTTGTTAATGCTGGAGATAAACTTGTCATTTGGACAACGACTCCATGGACTTTACCAGGAAATACAGGTGTATGTGTAGGTGAAAATATAGAATACTCTATTATAAACAGTAATAGTAATAATTATATTATTGCAACTGAACTTGTTTCAGAATTAATGGAAGAATTTGGCTTTGCTAAATATAAGACAGTAAATACTTTTAAGGGTACTGATTTAGTTGGTGTTACTTATAAACATCCATTTATGGATAGAATAAGTCCTGTAGTTATTGGTCATCATGTTACCACTGAAGCCGGAACTGGTCTTGTTCATACTGCACCTGCATATGGTGAAGATGACTTTATTGTTGGTAAAAACTGTAATTTGGATATGGTTAATGGTGTAGACGATGATGGAACCTTAAATGATGAATCTGGTATGTTTTCGGGATTATTCTTTGAAGATGCTAACAAGACTATAACAAACTGGTTAGATGAAAATGGTTATTTACTTAAACTAAAATTTATTAAGCATTCATATCCACATGACTGGCGTACTAAAAAACCTATTATATTTAGAGCAACAAAACAATGGTTCTGTAGTGTAGACAAGATAAGAGAAGAATTATTAAATGAAATTGATAATAAAATAGCATTCCATACTGACTGGGGTAAAACTAGAATTCGTAATATGATAGAAGGTAGAGGAGATTGGTGTATTTCAAGACAAAGAGCTTGGGGTGTACCTATTCCTATATTCTATAACGAAGATGGCTCTGAGATAGTAGACTATGATGTTATGATGCATGTTTCAAAATTATTTAGAGAACACGGATCTAATTATTGGTTTGAAAAAGAAGCCATTGATTTATTACCAAAGGGTTATACAAACCCAGCCTCTCCAAATGGTAAATTTACTAAAGAAATGGATATTATGGATGTTTGGTTTGATTCAGGAACTTCATTCGCAGGAGTACTTTTAGAAAGAGGAATGAGTTATCCAGCTGATATCTATCTTGAAGGTTCTGATCAATATAGAGGTTGGTTTAATTCATCATTAATTTGTAGTGTCGCAGCTTATGGTAAAAGCCCATATAAGGAACTTCTATCATCTGGCTTTGTTTTAGATGGTAAAGGTCTTAAGATGAGTAAATCTCTTGGTAATGTAGTAGCGCCTATGGATATTGTATCAAAACATGGTTCTGATATATTAAGACTTTGGGCCCTTAGTGTTGATTTTACAGAAGATGTTAGATTTAGTGATGAACTTCTATCACAAGTTAAAGAAAGCTATAGAAAAATCAGAAATACTTATAGATTTATTTTAGGTAATATTTCAGACTTTAATCCTAAAAAGGATAAAATATCTTATGATAGACTTTCTAGTGTAGATAAATATATGCTTGTAAATTTAAATGATTTTGTAAAAAATATTAGAAAAAATTATGATGATTATAATTTTGATGAAATATATAAATTATTTAATAATTATATATCTAGTTTATCTAATTTTTATCTTGATTTCACTAAAGATATTTTATATATAGAACAAGCTGATAGTATTCGTA
>CAVHAY010000047.1:0-6057 GCA_963634115.1 Clostridia bacterium
AAATACATACCTAAATAATGACTGGTATAATAGTTTAGATAGTAGTGTTCAAAACATAATAGTATCACATATGTTTAATGTAGGAGCAGTAGATCATGATGAGAAAAATTTAAAAAATACTGTAACTCAAGAACAAACATATAAATGGAATGGTAAAGTTGGACTTATGAATGTAAGTGATTATGTAAAAGCCAGTTCAAATTCAAATTGTACAAGTGTATATGCATATCTTGATTCTTCAAGTTGTTATTCTAAGAGTAATATTAACTGGATAACTGAAAGTTTTGAGAATGATGTAACCTATTTATGGACAATTGCACCTGAATCTGGCGTTGATTCATCTATTGTTATTGATATGATCGTTATGCTTGGAAATTATAAAGGACACATCAGTGATGCAACTGCGATGTCTTATGATCACGGTTACGGTGTGGCTCCAGTCTTCTATCTTTCTTCTAATATTACATTAAGTGGAAGTGGTACTAGTTCAGATCCATATGTTCCATTATTATAGAGGTTTAAAGATAATTATAAAATAATTGACACATATATTTAAAAATGATATTATTAAATTGTTAAAAGCAATGATGAAGAGATATAGTAATGATATTAAATTAGTAATTTATTTACTATATGTATCTTTGTGGCTTAATATTTGAAGCAAAGTAAGATATTACGTATGTATGCGTTAAATACATTAAGGTGAGTATTAATACTTATAAATTAAGGTGGTACCACGGAGACTCACGTCCTTATATGGTTGTGAGTCTTTGTGTATATGGAGGATTAAAGATGGAAGATGAATTTAGAAAGTATGTAGAACAATTTGATTTAAATGAAAAGGATATTGTGTGTAAATATTATCATTGTTTAAGAGTTAAAGATTTATGTTCTTTAATTGCTAAATCGGAAAATTTAAGTAGTGAAGATATTGCATTAGCTAAGATTATTGGTTTACTGCATGATTATGCTAGATTTTATCAGTGGAATGAGTATCATACTTTTAGTGATTTAAAGTCTTTTGATCATGGTGATTTTGCTGTTGAAAGGTTATTTATAAATAATGAAATATTGAAATTTTGGCCAAATGTTAAAGATTTTGATGAAATATTTGATGCTATTAAATATCATAATAAATTAAAAGTTCCAGAGGTTTTATCAGATCATAATGCTAATTTGTGTAAAATAGTAAGAGATGCTGATAAGTTGGATATTCTTTATACTTGGTCTAATGGGATATATGACATAAAAGAAACAGATGAAGATATAACAGATGAAATTAAAGATGATTTTGATAATGAAACTTTGGTAAATTATAATAATTTAAAAACAGATGATGATCATTTAATTCAGATATTATCTTTAGTTTATGATTTGAATTTTAAATATTCATTTAAATATCTAAAAGATTATGCTTTAATAAATAAACTTTATGAACGAATAAAAAATAAACAAAAATATAAATATTACTTTGATAGAATAAATGATTATATTGAAAAGAAGATTATAATATAAAAAACAACAAAATAGTTGTTTTTTAATTAGGTATTTTTCTATTGTATTAGAATTTATTTTATATACTTCTTTTTTTTATAAGGCTTTTATTTTTTCCTTTAGGAACAAAATATCCATCTTTATCTATATAACATATATTTTCTGATGTTACCCATTGTGTTGAAAGTCCATCTGTTATTTTTGCTTTGTTTTTTTCATCAGAATTATTTAAATATTCAACGAAGAGATTATCGGATGTTGGATATAATTTTTCAGTTTTTCTTTGTGATAATATTTTTTTTGTTCCTGGTTTTTCTACTTTAACTTCATGATCTTTCATAGGAATTTTAATACTGTTTGTTTTGTTGGTATGCATTGGGTTTTTAAAACCTTTATTGTTATTATGACTATTAACTATGATGTTATTTAAGGTTTTCTGCATTTTAATTAGTTCATCTGCATCAACTTTTCCTTCAATTGATACAAAGACTTTTGCTCTATCGATTCCTGTTAATACGCGTCTTAATTCTTTCATTTTTTGTTTCAATTCTTTTTTTGCTTCTAATGAGTTATCTTTTTCTAATTCAGTTATTCTTTTGTCTAATTTTGTTAATTGTTCATATATATATTTGTAATGTAATGGTGTTGCTAAAGATATATCAAATTTTCCTAAATCATTATAAACTGCATTTTCATTTATAAAAGGGCTCATTTCTGCTTTCATTGTAAAAGCCATACTAGCATATATAGAATTTCCTAATCCATATGTAATGAATGGTGGAATTGAAACATGCATTGTGTTTCCTTTATAAAAAGGCATATCTGTATAAGCCATTTTTTGGACAGCAGAATTAAAATTATATTCAGTGTGAACAATTTGTTTTTTACTACTAGATGGAATAATTAAAGATGGCCTATCTTTATCAAAGGGTGCTGGTGTAATTAAATTATTAGTATCAATATTTTTTATAAAATCATTAAATCTAATAAATCTTGAATCATCGGGTAATACTGTTTTTTTAGTATCTTTTTTATCTTTTAATGTATTTAGTACTTTTACAATTGGAGATAAATAATCTTTTGGTGAGCTTACTATAACTTTTTTGATATTAGTTTCATCTATTATTACCTCTATTAATGGAAGCATATCTTCCAATACAATTATTGCTTTACAATTACTATTATTAAGGTATTTTATTAGATTTCCTACTTTAGTTCTTAAATCTATCCAAGACATAGATACTCCAATTTTAGAAAGAGATAATAATGACTGCTGAACTATAGGCATATTTATTGTCAATATTGCTACATTATCCCCATCTTTTATTCCAATATTATGGAAAGCTTGAGCTAATTTATCTGATGATGTTATTAATTCATTGTAACTCATGTCATTTCCCATAAAACCAATTGCTTTTAAAGATAAATCGTCTTGGCATTCATCTGTTACTAAAGAATACATGGTTTGATTTAAATCAAATTCTTTAATTGGTTTTTTTCTGTGATATTTGTCATATTCAAAATTTGTATTATTGTTTATCATAAAATTCCCCCTGACTTATTATAATTATTTAATTTTATAGGTATTATGAATTTTCAGTATCTAAAATAACATTATTGATTTTATAATCTTTTGCTATATCATTTAAAATTAAATTTTCTATAAATAATGTTGCTTTAAAGTCTTTTTCAGATTGTTTAATTGCGTCTTTTATACTTGCTGAACAGTCTATATCTAATTTTTTAACAGTTGTTTTTAATGATAAATTATTATTAGATTTTTGACCTCTTACTGCACTTATTATTTCACACATTAAATCACCATTTAATATTTCATTTTCAAATGAATAATTTAAAGGTTTAATTTTAGTAATATGTATTGATTTCATTTCATGATATATGTCTTGATATATTTCTTCGGTAATAAATGGGAAGAAAATACTAAAATCTTGTAATAGTTTATATAGTAACATATAGATAGTTTTTTGCCCAGAATATCTTGCTTTTTGGCCAAATTCTTCTGGTCTATATAATCTATGCTTAACTATTTCTATATAGTTATCACAAAAATTCCAGAAGAATTTTTCTAAAATATTTAAAGCTAATCCTATTTCATAATTGTCTAAATATTTTATGTATTCTTTTTCCATTTTAATAAAATTACCTAAGATCCATTTATCAACATATTCAAAGTCATCAAATTTTTTATCTTGATAATCTTGAAGATGCATTTGAATTAGTTTAGAAACATTCCATATTTTATTAATTAATTTTTTACCACGAAGTAATGTTTCTTCACTAAAAGTAATGTCTGTTCCTAGCCTTCCAGAAGCAGCCCAATATCTTACAACATCTGCGGAATATTGTTGGATTACATCTAATGGTTCTACCTTTGAATTTCCTTTGCTTTTGCTTATTTTTTCACCTTTGTTTGCCATAACAAATCCTGAAATCATAACATTATCCCATGGTCTAATACCAAAATGATAATAACTTTTTACGATGGTGTAAAAGTCCCAAGTTCTTATTATTTCAGATGCATTACTACGCAAACTCATGGGTTTTAGAATAGATTCATAATTATTCTTTTCACCATATTTCATGTTAATAAGTGGAGTAACTGAAGAAGTAGCCCATGTATCCATAACATCAGATTCAGGTAAGAAATCCTGGCATCCACACTTAGAACATTTTTCTACAGGTGGTTTATCTGTTATGGGATTAACAGGTAATTGTTCTTTTGCGGCAAATACAGGCTCTCCACATTTTTTACAATACCAGACTGGAAATGGTACTCCAAAATATCTTTGTCTTGATATACACCAATCCCACGCAATATTATTAACCCATTCTTCATATCTATTATGCATGTGCGCTGGATGCCAATTAATTTCATTTCCTATTCTTAAGAAATCTTCTTTATGATTCATTATATCAATAAACCATTGTTTCATTACTGTATATTCTACTTCTCGGCCACATCTTTCATGGGTTTGTACTTCATGTTCTAATTCTTCAATTTTAACAATATAGCCAGCTGCTTGTAAATCATTTATGATTTGTTTTCTGGCTTCTTTTATTTTTAAACCACCATAATGTGGTACAGAATCAATTATTTTCCCATCACTAGTAAATATGTATTTAAGTGGTAAATTATATTTTTTCCACCATTCTATATCTGTTTGATCTCCAAATGTACAGCACATAACTATACCTGTACCTTTATCGATTGCAACTTTTTCATCACTCATGATTGGAACATCAATGTTGATTACTGGAATATGTGCAGTTTTTCCTATTAAATGTTTGTTTTTTTCATCATTAGGATTTACAAATACACATACAATTGCGGGTATCAATTCAGGTCTGGTTGTGGCAATAGTAAATTTTTCACCATCTTCTACAGTTTCAAAATTTATGTAGTTAAATGTTGTTTTAATAGTTTTGGTTTCTAGTTCTGCTTGTGCAATAGATGTTAAACATTCATTACACCATAACGCAGGACTTTCTTTATGATAACAGTGTCCTTTTTCTATTAAATCTAAAAATGAATTTTGACTTATTTTTATTGTTGAGGGACTTACTGTTTTATAGTGTATATTCCAGTCTGTACTTACACCCAGTTTAGAAAATAAATCTTGAAATTCGGCTTCATACTTGTCTGTTGTTTCATAACATAATTTGGAAAAGTTTTCTCTACCAATTTCATGTGCTTTCTTTCCTTGTTCTTTTTCTACTAATCTTTCACTTGGAAGCCCATTATCATCAAAGCCAAACGGATAAAACACATTATAGCCACTTAATCTTTTATATCTGGCAATTATTTCTGCTTGTGAATAAGAAAATATATGCCCAATATGTATTTTACCATTAACTGTTGGAGGGGGTGTATCTATTGAATATACCTTTCTTTGATCTGGTTTAAATTCATATATTGTGTTTTCTTTCCAATAATTTAACCATTTTTCTTCTTTTTCAAGTGAATTATATTTCTTATCTAACATTTTAATTCTTCCTTTCATATAAAAAATCCATCCTAATCAAAGGATGAACTTGAAGTCCACGGTACCACCTTAATTCATATTATAAAATAATATGCAACTTTATGCTTTAACGCAGCAATACGTAAATTCTTACTAATAATTCAGAAAATATGCTCCCAAGCTACCTTCAATTACCTATTATGCAAATTTGCACCAACCATTTGCTCTCTATAATAAATTAGTAATTTACTCTTCTTGTTCTCAGCATTTGCAAGTATTATACCAAATTTTTTTTATATATTCAATAAAATTAGATAAACTATAAAAAAAAGATAAAAAATGTATTTTAGCAAAGTATTTTTCATACTTGACTTTCATTATATTTTGGTGTAGTCTTAAGCAAAAGAACAACCAGTTAGAGATAATTAAGAGAAATGATGTGATAGAATGAAAATAAGTGTAACGGTTCAAAATGTAAAACAAGCAAAAGATCTTGCGGCCTATGTAGATGCTTTTCTTTTACCAATAAATAATTATAGTATTAATTATCCAAATACTTTTAGTATAAATGATATTAAAA
>CAVHAY010000048.1:0-5938 GCA_963634115.1 Clostridia bacterium
ACTATATCTTTCATAGTACTCATCTAAAAAAGCATTGATCTCAGTTTTTATCTCAGTACTAATTTTTAATGATGATATTTTGGCAATATCTACATAGTAAAACATTCTTATTAGTTTTATTGTTTTGATACTGACCATTTTTTCTCCTTTATAGCAATTTTTACATATATAGCCACCTCTATAACTTGATAAGGTAACAATATCTTTATCAGAATTACAAATAGCACAGTTATCAATAATTGGCGCTATACCTAAAAAATCTAAGTATTTTAATTCTACAATATTCATTATTGTTGCGGGATCAAAATTATCTTCTATTTTTGTCAAAGCACTTATAAGAATTAAATATATATTTGTATCATTGTTTTGTTTGTATACTTGATATGCAAGTTCTAATAGATAAGATGCATAACTAATTTTTTCTATATCAGTTCTTATATTTTTAAAATAATTTATTATACTAACTTCTTTTAATAAAGAAAGGCCTTCTTCTTTATAATAAATGATAAATTTACCATAAGTAAGTTTGCTTGAAATACTTCTTAATGGGCTTTTCGGACGATTACAGCCTTTAGCAATAACTCCTATTAATCCATGTTGTTTAGTTATCATATTTAATATTTTTGAAGTATTACTATATTTGATCTCATTTACTATTATTCCCTCTACTTCTTCCATAGTCTTCTTCCTTTGCTTTCTCTATTGCTTTATACATTAAATAATACTCTATTTTTCCTGTTTTTTCAAATAATTTCCAAATTAAATTCATTTTCCCACCTTCTTAATTATATAGTGTTCTAATAAAATATTTTTTATTCAAAAAAAAATAGGATTATCCTATTAATTTTATTATATCATGATATGTTATTACAACCATTAAGATTAAAAGCAATATTAAGCCAACGGCATTTACTATAGCTTCTATTTTGGTATTTATTTTTTTACCAGTTATTTTTTCTATTATTAAGCATAAGGCTCTAAAACCATCAAATGCAGGGAATGGTATAAGATTAATAAAACCAACATTTATGCTTATATAAGCCATTAAATAAATTACATTGACAATTCCTGCAGCAGCGGCAGTACCAACAATACTATATATTCCTACTGGGCCAGATAATGAATCTAAACTTAAGGCACCTGTAAATAAATAGAATATTATTAGTAACATTTGATGCATAAGACTAATAGTTTTAGAAAAAGCATATTTTATTGATGCTAGTAAACCAGTTTTTACATCTTGTTTTATTTGAAAACCATATGAATATGTTTCGCTCTTTTTATCATATGTTGGTGTCATACTTACATTTATTAAAGTATCATCTCTATCTACGCCAATAGTTATATCTTTATTATCTTGCGATTTAGCCAGAGCTAAATATAAAGTAAAATCATCATAATTTTTTACTTCTTTGGTTTTATTTTGATAGGTAATACTTACTATTTTATCTCCTTCTTGAAGCCCAGCAATTTGAGCAGCAGAAGATGACGCAATAGTACCTACTACGGCATTATTTTGGGGAGCACCTGCTAATAAAGCAACTATAAATAAAAGTATTACGGCAAGTAAAAAGTTATTGAATACTCCTGCAAGAACAATTACTAATTGTTGCCAAAATGATTTAGTAACAATCTTCATATCCTTAGGTACAGTTTTATCATCTTCTACTTCTTCACCGGCCATTTGAACATAACCACCAATTGGAAATAATCTAAGTGAATATTCTGTTTCATCATTTTTGCGAGTCCATTTTTTTATTCTTGGACCCATTCCTATTGAAAATTCATAACAATAAACACCATTTTTTTTAGCAGTTATGAAATGCCCAAATTCATGAAATGTAATTGTTATTCCTAATATTAATATAAAACATATTAAAGTTATTATTATTGACATTTAATCCTCCTTATATCATTGTGATGAAAAATATAAATCCTAACATTACAAAAATAATACTATCTAATCTGTCTAATATTCCGCCATGCCCTGGAATAATATTAGAAAATTGTTTGATACCAAACTGTTTTTTTATTACAGAAAACACCCAGTCCCCTATTTGACCTAATAATGATAAACTAATAGTTATCATTAATAAAAGTGGTATATTAGCGCTCTCATAAATACATGTCCAATAAAACATACTACTGACAAAGGTTCCCATAATCATTCCTATTATTACCCCTTCCAGTGATTTATTTGGGGCAATTGTTTTTAATATTTTATGTTTTCCAATTAGATAATCTGTTAGATACGCAAAAGAATCTGTTACAATTGTAATGGTAAATAAAAATACAAATAACTTTAGATCATAAGCTCTAAACATAATCAATAAAGCCATAGATATACCTAAAAATAATATACTTCCAATCATGTAAAAGGCATCTACTATACTATACTTATTTTTATCATGATATAGAACTGTTGGTACTAAAAATATTAAAAATAAGGCCGCAAGTATACGATAATCTAAACTATACTTAATATTAACTGAACTTACATCTACAAGAATTATTAATGAAAGAAATATATAGGAACATAAAATCAAGCTAAAAGGTATTTCTTTTTTTCTTGTTCTTGCATCTAAAAGTTCTTTTAATCCTAATAATCCTATAACATAGGCACATATATTAAAGATAAGACCACCTTTTAATGTTACTGGTATTAAAATTAAAAGAGCTATAATTGAACTTATAATTCTAGTTTTCATTTTTTACTCCTCCAAATCTGCGATCTCTTTTAGTATATTCAATTAATGATTTATCAAATTCTTCTTCATTAAAATCTGGAAAATATACATTTGGAAAATAAAATTCTGCATATGAGCATTGCCACAACATAAAATTACTTAATCTTTGTTCACCACTTGTTCTAATAAGTAAATCAATTGGTGGAAGATAATTATAAAGATACTTACTATAAAGTTCTTCATTTAAATCATTAATATCTAATTTACCACTTTGAACATCTAATACTATTTTTTTAGTAGCATCTATTATTTCAGCATGACTTCCATAATTAAAACAAACATTTAATATACCATTTTGATAAGATTTTGTTGTTTCTTCTAATGTTTCTAATGTTTTAATTACTTTAGCTGATAGTTTATCTTTTTTACCAGATATTATTATTTTTATTTTCATCTTATGACTTATTTCCAGTATTTCATTCATTTTATTAATTAATAAGTCCATAATAAAATTAACTTCTTTTTCACTACGATTAAAATTTTCAGTTGAAAAAAGGTAAGTACTAACAATTCGTACGCCTTTTTCATATATATATATTAGTAATTTTTTTAAGTTATCAAATCCGGCTTCATGACCTTTACTTCTAGATAGTCCTCTATTTTTGGCCCACCTACCATTGCCATCTACTATAAGCCCAATATGATTTGGCAGTTTTATATTATCCATTATACTACTCCTAACTATCTTTAATAATTATAATATATTTTTGTATTTAATACAATGATAATGTGATAGTTTTAAAAAAAACTAATTTTATTAACTTTTTAATATAAATATTTTATTTGTATTTTAGGATTTTTATTTTTATTTAGATAATTCATAATATATTCCATGTCATTTTTTGATATAGCTACACAACCTTCTGTATAATTTTTATTTCCATGACAGTGCAAAAAAATCGCAGAACCTTTATTTTGTTCTATGGTATCATTTATCTTTTTATGGCTATTAAACTCAATAAATACGGCATATTCATATTGTTTTTCATAATCTTTTAAATGCTCTGCCGAGTTAAATTTTTTTGATTTTAAAGACGCTATATAAGGATAATTGAAAGATATAATTTCTTCACCTATTCTAATAAACATATTATAATATTGCGACATACTATCATCTACCCAGTAGTCATTATTTTGAATTTTTATATAAGGATAATTTATAGCTAAATTATGAGTACCAAAAGAAACACCTAAATTAAATAATCCAAGAGGAGTTTTAGCATCTCCTTCACATTTTCTTTCTTTTTTTATGATACCATTTTCCCCTATAAAAACATTATAAATGGTTTTTAATAATTTACCATCTTCATAAACTTCCATAATATTTTGATTACCAATTTTTACTATAATTAATTGTTCATTATTCATGAGGATTCTCCTATTTAAAAAATAAGTATCTTATAGACACTTATTTCATTTGTTTTGCAACTTCTTCGGCAAAGTTTTCTTCTCTCTTTTCCATTCCTTCGCCTACTTCGTAACGATACATTGCTTTAATTACTCCACCATTATTTTTTACAAATTGTTTTACAGAAGTTTTATCATCTTTTACAAATGGTTGTTCTTCTAAACAAATTTCTTTATAAAATTTATTTAGTCCACCAGTTACAATTCTTTCTATAAATTCTTCTTTTTTACCTTCATTAATGGCTTTTTCAGTAAGTACTTCTTTTTCTCTTTGAGTTTCTTCTGCAGGTACTTCATCAATTGTTACATATTTTGGACGCATAGCAGCTGCATGCATTGCGACATCTTTAGCAGTAGCTTCATCTGTATTTTCTGTAACTATTAATACGGCAATTTTACCACCCATATGTATATATTCTCCAAATGTTTCGTTATCATTTTTAGTAATTTTTGCAAACCTTCTAAGACTTAATTTTTCTCCAATTGTTGCAGTTTTAGAAACAATTAACTCTTCTAAAGTTCCTTCTGATGTTTCTAATTTTAAAACATCCTCTAATGTTTTAGCATCGTTTTTAATTATAGTTTCTAATATTGTCTTTACAAGACTTTGAAATTCTTCATTTTTAGCCACAAAATCTGTTTCTGAATTAACTTCAACAATTACAGCATTATTACCTTCGGTTAAAATGGCTGAAAGTCCTTCTGCCGCAATTCTGTCAGCTTTTTTAGCGGCTTTAGAAATTCCTTTTTCTCTAAGCCAGTCGATAGATGCATCAATATTTCCTTCATTAGCTTCTAAGGCTTTTTTACAGTCAAGCATTCCCGCTCCTGTTTTTTCTCTTAATTCTTTTACTAAACTTGCAGTTATCATATTATTATCTCCTTTTTATAATAGAAAAGATGATTATTAAATCATCTTATTTTAAAGCTTCTATAAGCTCAGCTTTTTTCATTGTAGAATATCCTTTTATTTCTTTCCCTTTGGCTAGTTCTCTTAATTCTGCGACTGTTTTTTTACTTAAATCAACAGTTTCGGTTTCGTCTTCTTTTTTTGGCTTTTCTTGAACTGGCTCAACAGTCTCTTTTTTTGGCTTGTCTTCTTTTTTTGGTTTTTCTACTTTATCAGATGATTTATATTTTCTATCATTACCTTTTCTTTTATCATTTTTAAATTTTGGTTTTCTATCTTCTTTTCTTTTAACAGTTTCCAAGGCTCTTTTCATTATATCTTCGCCTTTTTCTTCTTTTTTAGCATCACTTACATAGTCAACAGTTTTTCCTCCAGTTGCTTCAACAATAGCATTAGCCATTACACCAATAATTAACTTAACAGCTCTAATGGCATCATCATTTCCTGGAATTACATAGTCAACCATATCTGGATCACAATTTGTATCAACAATACCAAATACCGGAATATTTAATTTTCTTGCTTCTCTAATTGCAATCTCTTCTTTAGTTGGATCAACAATAAACATTGCTTGTGGTAATTTATCCATATTTCTAATACCACAAAGTAATTTATTTAATTTATCATATTCTTTTTTAATTTTAATAACTTCTTTTTTTGGTAGACGTTCAAAAGTACCGTCTTTTTCCATTTTTTCAATTTGTTCTAATCTTTTAACTCTTTTTCTAATTGTTTTAAAGTTTGTAAGTGTTCCTCCAAGCCATCTTTCATTAACATAATAAGAATTAGATCTTATTGCTTCTTCTTTTGTGGCTTCTGATGCTTGTTTTCTAGTTCCGACAAATAGAACTTTACCTCCATTTGCAGCAATTTC
>CAVHAY010000049.1:0-3004 GCA_963634115.1 Clostridia bacterium
ATCATGACTTGCAACTATCATATCCATCTTAGATACATTTGTAAGATCTAAATATATACCATTTATTTTAGCAAGTGATTCTATAAATATTCTTTGACTTCTACCATTACCTTCACGAAAAGGGTGTAAAGCGTTAATATCAGCAAATAATTCTACTAATTTGTCTAGTGTTGTTTCGTTATCATAATCTACAAAATATTTTTCTTTTTTTAGTTTGTTAAATACATCATTACCAAATGATTCTATATGTTCTGTTAAACAGAATAAATCTTGTTTAGCAATATTACAATTTCTTATATCTCCAGCCCATCTATAAACATCTTGAAATAAATATTTATGAATATTTTTTAAATGCTTAAAATCAAAACTACCTTTTAATGGGTTTTCATTTAATTCATAAGTTCTTAAAGATACAAGTTCTCTTTCAGCATTAAATAAATCTTCATCATTTGTAATATTTAATTTATTAATTAAAACCTTTGTTTTTTTATAACAATAATTAGCAGTTCTTTCATAAGTATATTTGTATTTATTATCCATAAATTCCTCTATATTTTTCTATAACTTTTCTTCTTTCTATTTCTGTTGTTGATTTACCAATTATACAATTATAAAGTTTTTGTTTTAATTCTTTAGTTAATGGCATACCCTCTTGTGCCATAGCGCCATCAACTTTTTTAATTTTTTCTTGTATTTCTTTTTCAATTTGCTTTTTACTATTCATTAAAATCACTCTCTTTCTCAAGTTTTTCGATATATCTATTATACCACTATTTGATTAATATATCATTAGTTTTAGCATAATAAAAATATACAAAGTGAAATCTTAATGACTACTATGGAAGAAATTGACCCAAAAGACAGTTTATTTCGTAAGATAGATAAATACATTGATTTCACTTTTATTAAAAAATATCATAAAAATTTTATTCATAAGAAAACCTCTAGAAAAAATCTAGGGGTTTGTCTACACTCTGAAAAGGATGAAACCATCCTTTTAAATTATATTATTTCTTTTTTTCTAAGTGTAATAACTCCAGTACCAGCAATAGTCATTAAAAGACCAAGCACTACTATAAATGGAGAAATGTTAGAAGAAGTATTTGGTATTACAACTTCCATACCACATTCAGCATTAAATGTCGCAGCATCTACTTCTCTACCATCATTACCATAATATTTATTATCAGTAAACGTACAAGATTTATTACATTGTTTTTCATAAGTAGTCTTATCAGTTACATTACCATTTTTATCATAATATATACCATCAGTAAACTTACAAATATTTTTACATTGTTCTTTATAAGTTGCTTCATCAGTTATATTACCATTCTTATCATAGTAATTACCATTATCAAATTCACAAGATTTTTTACATTGTTTTTCATAAGTAGTTTTATCAGTTACTTTACCATTTTTATCATAATATTTACCATTAGTAAATTCACAAATTCTTTTTTGTACATTAATAGTTAAATTAACACTATCACTTAAAGTCTTATCTATAGTATATAAACCTACAACCCTTTGATAAGAATTATCAGATGGAGTATACACTCTAGCACTATCATATGAACCAGTTGCATTTATTTTAACAGTAATATTAGTATTTTCAGTTATATCTTTAGCACTTACTCTAATTTTAAATTTTTCTCCAGAATTAAAAGTATTCTTTTTTGTTCCATCAGTAGCTAAAATAGTCGCATCTGAATTATTTACACTTACCGTATAAGTGTTAGTTCCTGTTAATGAAGCTGTAATATAATTAGATTCATAATAAGACTCATTTTGATTAAGTGTCATTGTTGTACCTTCATTAGTTACTTTCATACTAGGTTCTTTTACAGAATAGCCACTATTTTTAGCCGCAATGGCTTTCTCTACTAGTGGTTTAATATAATTAGTAACAAGAATATTATCACTATTCTTAAAATCACTTCTAATACTTACACCTTGTGTTTCATCTAAATACCACCAAATAGCAGCTTGTGTTATATAAAAACTTTCTGATGTACTTCTTACAATATTCTTCTTTGGATAGCCATTTTCTAATATATATAGAAGACCAGCATCCGCAGTAGCGCTGTAAGTAGCAGTTTGGTTTTGAGTAAGTGGTGTTTTATTAACATCAAGACAGTATAAATGATCACCATCAGTAGTTTTAAATTCCGTAAAACCATAGACTCCACCTAAAACAAAATCATCTACCCTATCTGCTCTTTGAATAGTTATAGTGTTAGATATAGATGCCATAGCGGCATTAAAACCAACTACAAATAACATTAAAATTACCAAGCAAACAGACACAACTTTAGTAACTTTCTTTTCAAATAATTTTTTCATAATAATCATCCCCCTTTGAAGATATTTTTCATCAATCTCGCTGTTTATGCCCGCTATACTATCACAAAAAAATAAACTTGTCAAATTTTTTTCTTATTTGTTTTTTAAAAGATTAAATAAGAATTTATTAATTATAATTTAAAAACAAATTTCATAATATCATCTTTAAAATAATTAAAAGTAACAAGTAAAATAATAGATATAGGTAGTGCCAGAACAATACCCCATATACCAAACAAAATACCAAAAACAAGTACTGAGCCAATAATTATAATAGGATGAAGTTTATTGCTCTTTCCATATACCAAAGGATTAATAAGATACCCATCTATACTAGAAAAAATTAAAAATGTAATAACCGTTCTGATAAAAAGTTTAGGGCTTATAACAAAAGCCGTAATCATCGCAATAGAGTTTGTTATAATACCACCAAAATAAGGAATTAAATTACCAAAAGCCGCTAAAAAACCAAGTAACAAATAATTAGGATGTCCTACAATAAAATAAAGAATTGTATATTCAAAAAATGAAATAAAAATAATGAAAATAAAACCAGATAAATATTTGTTTAAAGCCTCATCTAATTGTTTTAAATAATTATAAACTTTTTTATTGTTAAATAATACCCAAACGGATATAAAAATGTGTATTTTTCTGT
>CAVHAY010000050.1:0-6481 GCA_963634115.1 Clostridia bacterium
CTTTAAATCTAATTCCATCATTTTGATTTAAAGTATCTGATAATTTAATTTTGATATATTTATTTGTTTTTATAACTTGGCCAATAACAATACCTTGATGATTAGGACTTTTTGTGTTCATAATATTTTGATCATTAAATAAATATCCAGAAGTAAATTCTCTATTGAATAATTTTTTAAGATCTTTTTCATAATTGATATATTTAGTTTGATCAATTAAATTTCGGTATATTTTGGTAACGAAACCAACGTACTCAGGGCTTTTCATACGTCCTTCAATTTTTAAGCTTTGAATTTTAGAACTGAGTAGCTTATTTATGTATTTGGTAGTATTTAATTCTTTTGTACTAAGGAGATATTTACCATCAGTAGTAAGGGTTTTACCATTTTTTATAAGAGTATAAGGGAGTCTACAAGAGGCTGTACATTTTCCTCTATTACCACTTCTACCTCCGTTTAAACTACTAAATAAGCAACAACCACTATAACATATACATAAAGCACCATGAATAAATACTTCTTTTTCGATGTTTGTTTTAAAGTTATTAATGGTATCTATATCAAGTTCTCTAGCTAAAACGGCTCTTGTAACACCTAGATCTTTGTATATTTTTAAGGTTTCATCATTACAATTATTAGCTTGTGTTGATGCATGAATTTCTAAATTTGGGAATAATTTTCTAGTTAATGTAATCATTCCGATATCTTGCATAATTAAAGCATCTATACCGAGTGAATATAGTTTACTTACATAGTCTATAAAAGTATTTACTTCTTCTTCTAATATAAGGGTATTAGTAGTAATATAAATTTTGACGTCATATATATGAGCATAGTTTATTGCTTCTTTAAGATCTGTAAGGGAAAAGTTTTCGGCATACATTCTAGCACCAAAATTTTTACCTGCTAGATAGACAGCATCTGCGCCGTTATGAATTGCGGCTTTTAAACTTTCCATATTACCACAAGGGCATAGTAATTCTGGTTTCATATACATCACCGTAGTTAATTATATACAAGGATATTTTAATAGTCAAATGTTTATATATTAATACATAACTTTACATAGGTTAGAAAATAAAATTAATAATTGTGATATTTTTTTGATATACTTAAAATAAGAAGGAGTTGATAAAATGGCTAGGAGAAGGAAACATAAAAAAAAGAATAAAGTTATATTATTTATTTTATTTATATTAGTGTTGGGCGCTATTGGGTATTATCTTTATACTAATAAAGATACAGATAGTATATTACCGAAAGTAGAGAAGAAACATTTAAAAATTGTGGATGAAAATTCAAAATCAAGACCTTATGCGGTAATGATTAATAATAATCATGAAGCATGGCCTCATGCTGGTTTACAAGATGCTTATATTACTTATGAAATTATGGCTGAGGGGGGTATTACTAGAATGATGGCCATATTTAAGGATCAAGATACGGAAAAAATAGGTTCGGTAAGAAGTTCAAGGCCTTATTATTTAGATTATGCTTTGGAAAATGATGCGATTTATGTACATTATGGTTGGAGTGAGGACGCTAAAAATGATATTTCATCTCTTGGTGTTGATAATATAAATGGGCTTACTGATTCAAAACCTTTTTGGAGGGATACGTCACTTAAAAAGGCTACTGAACATACTGTTTTTACTAGTATGGCAAAATTAAAAGAAAGTGCTGATGAAAAGGGCTACATACGTGATACAAATAAAGATTTGTTATTACAATATAGTGTAGATGAAATTGATCTTTCAGAAAGAGAAGATGCTGAAAAAGCTGACAATGTTTTAATTAATTACTCTTATTATACAAATACTAGTTATGAGTATGATAGTGATTCTAAAGTGTATAAAAGAAGTATGTCTGGTACTCCACATACTGACGCTATTACAGGGCAGCAATATACTGTAAAAAATATTATAGTGTCTAAAATTGAAAATCATTCATATGATTCATATGGTAGACAGAAATTAGATAATATTGGTTCTGGAGAGGGTTATTTTATTACGGATGGATATGCAGTACCAATTACTTGGGAGAAAAGTTCTAGAAGTAGTCAAACTGTATATAAATATAAAAATGGTAAAGAAATAAAAGTTAATGATGGTAATACTTTTGTGCAGATTCAACCAATAAATGAAGAATTATCAATAACGGCGAATGAATAAAATTTAATAAGAATTTGAGTTTTATTAGATATTGTGTTATAATTGCATAGTGCTTGAGGTGAGATGATGGAAAGTCAAATAAAGGACTTAGAATACTTAACGATAGTTAATAATATATTAAATAATAATGAGTTTCAAAAGCTTAAGGATATAGAACATCATGGAATGACTAGATATGATCATTCTCTTAGGGTTTCTTATTATTCATATAAATTAGCAAAAGCTTTGCGCCTAAATTATATAGAAACGGCAAGAGGTGGGTTGTTACATGATTTCTTTATTAGTAAAGAAGATAGGACTGGTTTAGAGAGATTTATGTCTACTTTTACTCATCCTGAATTAGCTTTAGAAACTACGAAGAAAAATTTTGATATTACTAAAATGGAAGCTGATATGATAAGAAGTCATATGTTTCCAATTAATATTTCAGTACCAAAATATGCTGAATCATGGATAGTAAGTTCTGTGGATAAGTTTGTTGCGACTTCTGAATTTTCTATGAAGTTAGAGTTTAGAATGAAATATGCTTATCATGTGATGTTAATATTTTTATTTAGTTTTATGAGATAGGAGAGAGAATGTGGAAAGAACTTATGTTATGATAAAACCTGATGCTTATGAAAGAGGCTTAATTGGACAAATTATTTCAAGAATAGAAAACAAAGGATTTAAAATTACTGATATGAAAATGATGAATCTAGATGAGGCTATTTTAAAAGAGCATTATGCTCATCTAGTAGATAAACCATTCTTTGGGGAAATAGTTGAATATATGACTAGTGGACCTGTAGTAGGAATGATTGTTGAAGGTGATAGGGTTGTTGAAAGTATGAGGACTTTAATGGGTCCAACTGATGGTATTGAAGCATTACCGGGAACTATTAGAGGAGATTATGCAAAAAACAAATCTGAAAATTTAATTCATGGTTCTGATTCGGTAGAAAATGCTGAAATTGAAATTAAAAGATTTTTTGGATAAGGACTAAAAAGCTAGCTTAAGGCTGGCTTTTTGTGTGTGTAAAGTCATTGACAAAGTAGGTGTATACTTGATAGAATTAAATAGAAATACTATGATAAAAAGTAGGTGTAAAGATGAAAGATAAGGGTTTTACGTTAACTGAAATATTAGGGGTAATTGTTATATTAGGGTTACTACTGTTATTGGTGGCTCCAACGTTAACTAATAAATTAAGTTCGATGTCTACAAAAACAAATGAAGCTCAAAATAATACTATATATGAAGCTACTGAACAATATATGACGGATAATAGTGATATATATCCTAAAACTAATGGAAATATTTATTGTATTTCTTTAGAAGAACTTATAGATAGTGGTAATTTACCAGAGGGAATGGTTGATGTTACGACAAGAGAAAAATATGATACTAATACTCAAGTAAAAGTTAAAATAGATGAGAATGGTAATGCTGATTATGAAATTACTTCTGGTAATGATAGTGCTTGTGTTATTAATGCAGCTGATGTTCTTAGTGTAGAGGTTAATCCTGGTAATAAAACTTGGTCTTCTAAAAAAATGATTACTATAAAATATCCTACTTTGGATGTTACTAATGATACAGAAAGGCCTAATTGTTATATAAAAGATAATGAACAGGAAGTATGTACAAGTAAGTCTACGATTACTCTTGAATTTACTAATAATGGTAATATAACCGCATATGTTAAGGTTAATGAGGATAAGGTTACTGTAAAAGATAATGCGGGTAATAAAGTAAATGAAATTAAAATGAATGTTCAAAGAATAGATAGAACACCACCTACATGTCAAATAGAAGTATCTGGTAAAACAAATGGTTCTAAAGTTTTAAAAGATAGTAATAGTATATGGTATACGGGGGATATTACTATTAAGGCAACGTATGATGATGGTACTGAGTCATCTAGTAATAGTGGATTACTTACGAAAACAGGACTATCTCCACAAGAATATAAAGGAAAAGGAATATATAATAATAAGATGGGAGGAGAAGTACAAAAGTTTACACAAACTTCTACTCAAAGTAAAGATACTAATGGTACAACATGGTATTGTTACGCTAAAGACAAAGCAGGTAATGAAGTATATAATAAATATACTTTATATAAAGATAGTCAGCCACCTGTTTGTGAAATAAGTTTTAGTGGAAATAATAAAGGTAGTCAGTTTAAGAATAGTAGTTATACTAATTATATATATTATAATAAAAATGCTCTGCAGAAAAATGAGGCTAAAAAAGAACAATGGTATACAGGAAATGTAAAAGTATCTTTGTCTTATAATGATATTAATAAAGATGGTATTGCTTCAGGAACGATAGGTTATAGTTTATTAGGGGGGTCTATTCCAAAAGATGTATCATCATCTAATGCAGTGCTTACTCAAAGTAAAGATACTAAAGGAACAACTTATTATGGTTTAGTTATGGATGAAGCTGGGAATACTTCAAGTTGTTCTAGAACGGTTTTTAAAGATGCGACCGCACCTAATTGTACTTTAAAACAGTCCGCTACTACGAAAGGTAATTTGGCAACTGCTAATTATTATTGGTGGACTAGTGGAAATGTTGCTGTTTCTTTCGCAAGTTCTACTGACTCAGTTAGTGGAATAAAGAGTAAAGGAGTTACTACTAGTACAACACCTTCATATACGAATGCGACTGGTAGTCAAACGTATGATACTAAAGGTACTACATGGTATGGATATGTAATGGATAATGCTGGAAATACAAATAAATGTAATACAGTTATATATAGAGATACTAAAAAACCAACTTGTGAAATTACTTCTACTGGTACGAAAGGTAATAATGACTGGTATATTGATGATGTAACTATTGGTTTAACTACTAATGATGTTACTAGTGATATTGGCGGGACAGGAATAAGTACTGATAATGTAGTTAATTATAATAATATAACTGAACTTAAACTAACTAGTGATACTAGTGGCACTACTTATTATGGTTTTGTTAAAGATAAGGCTGGGAATACTAGTACATGTTCCAAGACTATAAAGAGAAATACTACTCCACCGTCATGTAATCTTACTTCTACTGGTACGAAAGGTAATAATGACTGGTATAGAGGAAATATTACTATAACGCTTAATTATGATACAAATGCACCGGCGACAATTACTGAATATGGTATTACTAGTGAAAATAAAGAAACTTATAATAATAAGAAGCAGGCTACACAAACTGCCGATACTAAAGGAGTTATATATTATGGTTTTGTTAAGGATGCCGCGGGACGTACTGCGAAATGTGAAACGCCAACGCTTAAAAAAGATGGAACAAAACCAAAACTTAGTTATGAATTACTGGCACAAAGTGGCGAAAGAGTTGTTGGTAGAGCTTATAATAATCAGTGGTGTGATCATATAGTAAGGAGAATATTATATCCAAGTGATACAACTAGTGGTGTTGCTAGGGTAGAAATGAAAGATGGAGATAATTGGATTAATGAACCAAATGTTGAAGCATATGACTTTAATAATCGTGTAGATGATCATTATTACCGTGTTATTGATAATGCAGGGAATGTTAGTAATAATTTACATTTGATAGTAAAATCTGACTGGGAAGCACCTTATGTGGGAGCTGATGTGAAATATGATTCTTCTGATGGTGGTCATTATTGGGGTTATTGTTATGTATATGATGATGTATCTGGAGCTAATTTCGATAGTTGGAATAAAATTGGTACATTTTATTATGATCCGGTAGGAGCTAATTGTTCTTCTACTGCTATTCATACTTCACAGATAGATTACTATGGTGATAATTATTATAAGTTTCGATTTGATTGTGGTTCTGGTTCTACAGTGCATTTTACTTGTAATAAATATGCTTGTGATTATGCTGGAAACTGTAGTGATAGTGAGGATAATCTTGTATGGATTGGCGAAGCTTCATGGTAATTAAGAGATAAGAAATCAAGCAGTTATGTTAGTTTAAGATCATATTGATTAAATATAAATGGTTATGCTTATAAAACAAAAGTTAGTGTATTAGATATGGTAAAGCCAGTTATAGAAAAATTAACAAAAGAAAATGTTTTGGATATTTAATAATAAAAAAAAGATACGTTTTGTATCTTGATTAATTAAGTGGCGTCCCCGAGTAGATTCGAACTACCGACACCCGCCTTAGGAGGGCGGTGCTCTATCCAGCTGAGCTACGGAGACAACATGTTAATTATAGCATTAAAAAAAATATAAGTAAAGATTATGAAAAATTAAGGATCAAAGGAGCTAGCTTAAGGCTGGCTTTTTGTGTGTGTAAAGTCATTGACAAAGTAGGTGTA
>CAVHAY010000051.1:0-5355 GCA_963634115.1 Clostridia bacterium
AATAACCACTTTGTTTTAAAAAACTTATAGTTAAACATATATTATCTATTTTATCATCATCATTTAATTCTTCATCTTTTAAAGCATTAAACTTTTTAATATATATTTCATCATTTTCAGCATCTACCACAAACCTTTTTGCAGCATCAACAATAACCCTTTTATTTTCTTTTAAAGTTTTCTCTTTAGTCGTATTAATTGAACTTTGAACAGCCGGAAATGCAATAGCAGCAATTACAGCAAGTAAAACAATAACTCCTAATAATTCAACAAGTGTAAAACCTTTCTTATTCATATATATCACAACCTTCATTATTCAAAAAAATCTGCCAAATTATAATTTTTATTATCTGCATTTATAGTATTATATTGGACAACTTTTTCCGGTTTATCACTCTTTATTTCTATTCTATGTTGACTTGATGTTATAATAATACCATCTTCCAATTTAATATTAAACGAGTTATTATTATATCTAATATTATAACTATCTTTACTTATCTTAGTAATTTCTAAATTATCAAGTTCTATTTTTAACATATCGTGATAAAAAAGACTTGTATAAATATTAATTTTATTTGGAATATTCTTAATATTAGTTTGAATATAACTTGGCACCTCTTCTTTTGTAATATTATTTATTTTACTATATGCATTTACAAATATCTCATCATTCATAAGTTCATTTTTTAATTTTTCTTTAAAATCATCATCAATTTTTAATGATACCAAATAAACATTCATTGCTTTACTATTTATTTCTGTATTAGATTTATTACCATAAACTTTTTTATCTTTCATAGTTTTTATAAAATCATTTTTAAAACTCTTTAAACACGTAAGTACCTTTTCATTATTACTAGATAAGTGATATTTATCATTACCTATAAAATATATTTCATTTGCCTCCTTTAAATACATTTTATTATTTTCAATATATAATGATTTATTATCACGAATAAAATTCACAATAGATTTTTTATTATCCTTAATATATATAATTTTATTATTATCATAATTAATATCTAAAGATATAATATCATCTTCATTAATATTCTTAGTTAACACTTTATAACTAGAATTAATGTTATTAACAAAAATATTTTTAGGATTATTATTTACAAAGAAATAAATACATCCAGCAAATACAATAATAATTATTATTATAGACAATATTAATTCTTTTTTATGAGCACTAATACTATAATTATCTTTTGCTATTTTAAAAGCATTCTTTACATCATTAGTAATTTCGTTTTTTTCATTTTGATTAAGTACATTTTTATTCATAACATTCACCTATCTTCTAGTACAATAATATCAAAGAAAAAACTATTTTTCAAATATTTTAATCATTTTATTTCCATATTTCTTTTCTTTAATAAGTTTATAGTTTGATATTGGATCTTCCACTTCATATTCACATACAAGCAAACCACCATCACTTAAAATATTATTTTGTTCAATTATTTGAATTGCTTTATTAAGTTGCTTTGTTTTATAAGGAGGATCTAAAAAAATAATATCAAATTTATCTTTTATTGTTTTTAAATATTTTTTATAATCTACAAATAAAATATTAATATTATCATTTAAAGAAGAAGTATTATCTTTAAGTATTTTTATTGCTTCTATATTATTATCTACAAACACACATAAATAGGCATTATTACTTAATGCCTCAATACCTAATGCCCCACTACCAGCGAATAAATCTAAACATTTACTACCAGCAAGTTTATTTTGAATCATGGCAAATAAAGATTCTTTTACTCTATCCATTGTAGGCCTTGTACCCTCTATATCAAATCCTTTTAATTTTTTACCTTTATATTTGCCACTTATAACTCGCATAATATCACTCCATATTAATTCTATCACATTTCATTCACTGTACCAAGTATTTTAGTAACTATCTCAATAGTATTTAATGTTTTTTCAAATCTATCTACTTTAGTTAATTTATAAAAATTTTTAACATCATCTTCAAAAAATTTAAATGAAACAGGATTTCTATTTAAATATTTATACCAATTAGAATGTGATCTTAAATATTTTAAATAAAAATTATTTTGCTTTAGCTTATATTGAACATCTACCGTCATTAATCTTCAAAGTGTTTATATAAAGGTCTAGGTTTATTTACATTAATATTTGTTTTTTTTGATGGATTCATATCTTGTAACAATCCCAAAACTCTTTGAACACTATTTACTCCTTCTTGTAAATTATCTAAATCAATGCTTTTTATAAAATTCATAATATCAAAAGAGGTCCCTTCAGTCGCTACAGTAGTAGCTGTCCTTACCGTATTTACTTTGAGATAATCTTTCCAAGCCTCCGAAACTTCACCATACATATCATATATCTCATAAAATTTTTGCCAAGTCATTTCACCATTTTTCACATAATTAAGCAAAGCTGGATTTCTTTTTACAAAATCTTTAAATTTATCCTTTGTATTCATTCAATCACCTATATCACTATATTCAAAAATTAAAAATATAATTACAAAAAAACTCAGTTTCCTGAGTTCTTAAGATAATTTATCAATAACTTGTTTAGATACTTCATTAACTTTATTTTTAATAGCGTTCGCAGATTTTTCAATAACAGGAGTTCCTTTTTCAATTGCATATTCAACTAATTCTTCAGCTTTTTCTTTTAAAACTTTTGATTGTTTTTTTGCTTCTGCTAAAACAGTTTCTTTATCAAGAGCTTCTAATTGTTCTTTAATCTCTACAATTTTAGCCTCTACTGCCTCTTTAACATCTCCTGCATCAATACTTCTAACTTTCATCATTAAATCATCAAACATCTTCTTTAAATCCGCTCTAGTTTCTTCACCTTTCTTTGGTGCAAAAAGCAAACCTAAAGCTGCTCCAATTCCAGCACCAAGTACAAATTTTCCTAAACCTTTTTTTTTCATCTTTTTTCCCTCTTTCTATTAAATAATCTTTCAATGCCACTGGTAATAAATGAAATAATTGTTTCATTCATCTGAACCACAGTATCAGTGGCAGTATCTATTATATTAAATACCCCATTTAACTTTGATGATTTTGTACTTATATCATCAACAATTTGGTCTATTTTTTTCATAATTTTTATAGTTCTATAAGCAATAACAATAAGCATAAAGACCAATATAATTAATGACATGTATAAAATCATAAGCATAAAAACATTAACATCAATCATTATTTATCCCCTTTCTGATACATAGAATCAATCATATTAAATAATTCTTCATCACTAATCTTTCTAGGCTTTTCACTTTTTTCTTTTTTGATATCATTTTTCATAAAATTCTCAATATTTTCTGAAGACCGAGTTCTATGTTGCCTTGTCATAGTAGACATTTTATCTTTTGTTTCTTCCTCTTTAACTTTTATAGGTTCATCAGTAATAGAAGCTTTAAGTACATCATCCGTCACTAAATCCTCTTTGTAAGTATTATCATCTTTACCAAATAATGTAGTTTCAATATCATCTTCTAAAGTACCATAAGCCTTATTTCTAATTTTATCAACTGTTGCCTCTCTAGAATTATACTGACTAATAGGTTTTGCTTTAATTTCATCTCTCTGATAATTTTTGTCTAAAATACCATACACAGGAGATATAATTGGAGACGGTTTAAAAACTCTTTTTTCCTCTTTAATCGGATTATAAAATTCTTTTGTTTCTTTATAACTTTCTTTATAAGTACTTTTTTTTCTTTCCTCTCTTTTCTTACTTTTTTTATCTAATGTATTAAAATCATCATCATCAAAAAAAGGAAAATTTTTATCATTTTTTATAGAAAAGTCATCACCAGTATCCTTAAAGGACATAGCATTATCTTCTTCCAGATTAATACTATAAATAGAATCTGGTTCTTTTTTTATTTCTTTTTTTTCTTCTTTTGGTTTTTCATCAGGAGAAGGTATCTCAACTTTTATAACTTCTTTTTTTATTGGTTCTTCTACTTCATCTTCTATTTCTTCAGTAAATAGATTCTTTACTTTATCAAATAATCCCATATAAATAAACACCTCTATCTCTCTTCATAGCTTAAAAAACTATCTGTTTCTTTCTTTGATGTAAACTCTTCATACTTTCGCTCGCTTGAAGATTCATCATTCATTGTATATTTTACTATATCCTTGTTGTATTTTATTGTCGATAAAATGTATGAGGAATTAAGTATAACATTTGCCATATTTTCTTTTGTTGTCAGCACTTCTATTTTAGCATAATTATAAACAAATTCCACTAAATATTCATTATTATCTTTCTCAGTTATTTCTAAATATCCAACTGATTTTCCATTTTTTATCTTTTTTGAATAATATTTTGAATTATCTACTTTATACTTCAAACTATTTTTATAGTAATATTCTATTTTGTCCAAGTACAAATAATAATACACACCATTTGAGTATAGTTTATCATTAGAACCATTACTATCTATATAGCTAACACCCCTTGGAACATAATATTTACATCCAATACTCATATGATTATATAATTTATTATTTTTAGATAATACAACATCAATAATATTGTCTATACTAGCAGTATCGATTCTAACTATCGTACAACCCGCAAGTAAAAATATTACCAAAAACAACACAATACATTTCTTCTTCATGTATTCACCAACTCCGGCTACTTAAATTATAGCAGACTTTACGCAAAAATTATAGTTTTTTTGTCTAGTTTTTGTAAAAAAATGTCTATTTTCTAACTTTTATCATATAAATAGGATAACCTTTTAACACAAATTTTTCTTCATATTCAGTCATAATATTAAAATCATTTTCATCTTCATGCAAATTTAATGATATATTATCTATTTTATATTTGTAAAAGATATAACTGAATACTCAAATAATTTTCTATTATCAGTTTTTTTGATAATAATTTTTTTATCTTTAAAAATATCATCATATTTTTTTAAAAATCTATTACTCGTAAGCCTTCTATGTTCATGCCTGTTTTTAGGCCAAGGATCAGAAAAATTCAAATAAATAACATCAATTTCTTTATCAAATATATTTTGAATATCTGTCGCATCATATCTTACAAGTTTTAAATTGTTTATTTCCATATCCGATAACTTTTGAACAGCTCTCAATAAAACACTATCATACATTTCAATACCAATAAAATTAATATTAGGATATTTTTTGGCCATACCAATAATAAAATTCCCTTTACCCATTCCAATCTCTATATGTATAGGATTATCATTGCCAAAAACTGATTTATAATTTCCTTTAAATTTTTCTGGATTTATTATTACATAAGGTGATTCTTTAATTTTTTCTTCTGCACCTTTGATATGTTTTAATCTCATATATCATATAC
>CAVHAY010000052.1:0-22200 GCA_963634115.1 Clostridia bacterium
GATATATTAATTATTCATGATGATATAGATACACCCTTAAATAAAATAAAATTCAAAAGAAAAGGTTCATCTGGAGGACATAATGGTCTTAAAAATATTGAATTATGTCTCCATACACAAAACTATAAAAGGCTAAAAATAGGTATATCAAACAATAGTAATCATGATTTAATAAATTACGTAATTGGTAAAATGCCCAATACAGATGCCGATTTATTAAATAAAATAAATCAAAAAGCCCCAGAAATTATCGATGACTATCTAACCATGGATTTTGAAAATCTTATGAATAAATATAATTAAGGTGATAATATGAATTTTATACAAAATCTATTTCAAAAAACAGAAAATAAAAACATCATAGGATTAACAAAAGAATTAAAAGCCCTATATATATATAATCAATATAAACAAGCAAAAAAATCAGTTATATTTGTCACATCAAATCTAAATGATGCTAGTAAAATATATAGTGCCATCACGTGCCATACTCAAGACGTATGGCTTTTTCCTATGGATGACTTTCTAACCAGTCAAGCTCTTGCTATTTCTCCAGAACTTAAAACAACTAGGTTAGAGACAATCAATAATATAATAGAAAATCAAAAAGGTATAATTGTAACCAATCTTATGGGTTACCTAAGATATCTTCCTCCTAAAACGAATTTTAAACAAAGTTATATTACTTTAAAACAAGGAGATAGATTTATCACCAAAGACCTTATTCAAAAACTTTATCATATTGGCTATAAAAGAGAAACCACTATTAAAATGACTGGTGAACTTGCAGTTAGAGGTTTTGTTATTGATATTTATCCTTTAAATCATGAAAATCCTGTTAGAATAGAATTTTGGGATGATATTATTGATCAAATAAAAGAATTTGATGTCAGCACACAGCGAACAATTAAAACAATTCCCCAAATATGTATATATCCCAATACCGAATTTCTAATAAATAAAGATATCTTTGATATTCCATATCATGATATGCCTAAGTATGTCTCAGTAACTAATATAGAACAATACTTGAATAGTCCTATTGTTATTTATGATAATTATAGTACTCTTAAACAAAGTTATAATTTACTAATTGAAGAAATAATGAACTATAATATTAGTCAAAATAGTTCCCAAAAAGTAAAATACATGAATGACTTTTACACAATTCAAAATAAAAATCCAATAATATTTGAAGATATAAATTCCCATATACCAAATGCATATAACTATAGTGCTAAAGAGATTCTTCCTTTAAAAAAAGGTCTTGAAGAATTACCAAGTGTAATCAAACATTATCAAAAAAATAAAAAAATTATCATAATTGCCCTAAAAGATAGATACCAAGTGAATAAAATATTAGAGTATATTTCTGGTATACCAAATGTTTTTACAAATATAAATCAAATATATCCAGAAAAAATAAATATTGTTATTCAAAAATTAACTCAAGGATTTGAAACAGATAGATATGTAGTTATAACTTCAAAAGAAATATTTAACCAACAAGAAACAAATAACTATAAAACTAAATTTAGATATGGCAGTAGAATAAAAGATATCACAAAACTAAATATAGGCGACTATGTTGTCCACGGAAGTCATGGTATAGGTAAATACCTAGGACTTAAAACTATAGTAAAAAATGGTCTAAAAAAAGATTATTTAAATATAGAGTATCAAGGTGGCGATAAACTTTATATTCCAGTAGAAAAAATTGAATTAATAAGTAAATTTTCAGGTAAAGAAGGTACCATACCTCGACTTAATAAATTAGGTAGTAAAGAGTGGCAAAAGACAAAAGCCAAAGCTCGTAAAAGAGCCGAAAGTATCGCAGAAGATTTGCTAAAATTATATGCTTTTAGAGAAACAAAAAAAGGTTTTGCTTTTAATAAAGATGATGAAAATCAAATTGAATTTGAAAAAGAATTTCAATATATTCCAACAGAAGATCAAATAAAAGTTACCGAAGAAATAAAAAAAGATATGGAAAATAATAAACCCATGGATAGATTACTTTGTGGAGATGTTGGCTATGGTAAAACCGAAGTGGCTTTTAGATCTATATTTAAATGTATCCTTTCTAACAAACAAGCAGCCATATTATGTCCGACAACCATATTATCTTCGCAGCATTATCAAAATGCCATCGAAAGATTTAAATCTTTTCAAGTTAATATTGAAGTCTTAAATAGATTTGTTCCTAGCAAAAAAATAAAAGATATATTAATCAAATTAAAAGAAGGTAAAATTGACCTTTTAATTGGCACTCATCGTATACTTTCAGATGATGTAGAATTTAAAGATTTAGGTCTTTTAATCATCGATGAAGAGCAAAGATTTGGTGTTAAGCATAAAGAAAAAATAAAGAACTATAAAAACAATATTGATGTTTTAACATTATCCGCCACCCCCATACCAAGAACTTTACAAATGTCCATCGCCGGCATTAGAAGTCTTTCTATGATAGAAACCCCACCTGCCGAAAGATTTCCAATTCAAACTTATGTCTTAGAAGAAAATGACCAAATAATCAAAGAAGCCATAGAAAAAGAAATATCAAGAAATGGCCAAGTATATATTTTATTCAATAATATTGAAACAATGCAGGAACAACAACTAAAAATACAACAACTAGTGCCAGATATAAAGATAGAAATTGCGCATGGTCGAATGCGCAAGCAAAAATTAGAAAACGTTATGAATAAATTTAATAATCATGAATTTGACTGTCTACTTTGTACCACCATTATTGAAACAGGAATAGATATTGCGAACGTAAATACCCTTATTATAATTAGAGCAGATCAATTTGGATTATCACAACTATATCAAATAAGAGGAAGAATAGGACGAAGTAACAAAATAGGCTATTGTTATCTAATGTATGATAAAAGCAAAATATTGTCTGAAATTGCCACCAAAAGATTAAAAGTAATTAAAGATTTTACCTCCCTAGGTAGTGGTTTTGCCATCGCCATGCGTGATCTTTCCATAAGAGGTGCTGGAGACCTTTTAGGACAAGAACAAGCTGGATTTATTGATAGCGTAGGGATAGAAATGTTTTTAGAAATGCTAAACGAAGAAATTCGTAAAATCAAAGGTGAACACATAGAAACCAAAGAAGAAAATGCTACCCCACTAATCGATATTGAAACTAGTATTGAAGATAAATATGTAACCGAAGATGATCTAAAAATCGAAATCCATAAAAAAATAAATACCATTGATACTGAGCAAAAATTAATTGAAATCAAAGATGAATTAGAAGATAGATTTGGAAAAATATCAGAAACACTAGAAATATATATGTATGAAGAATTATTTGAAAAAGAAGCCCAAAAACTTGGTATAACCCAAATTAAACAAACCAAAAATTTTATTGAAATAACATTACCAAAAGAACTAACAAAAGATATTGATGGACAATACTTATTTTATGAAGTTACAAAACTATCAAAAATGTTTAGATTTGCCCAAAAACAAGATAATCTTTTAATCATACTTGATATTATAAAACTAGATAAACATTTTATGTATTATATTTTAGACCTATTAAAAATAATAGATAAATCAAAGAAAATTAGTGATCAGTAAATGATTACTAATTTTTAAGTATTATATACTTTATTTTAATAAAATCATTTTTGACATCATATGATCTTAATGATAAAATTAATTTAATAATAAAGGGAGGTAATTTATGTTAAAAATTAATGAAATAGTTAATATAAATCATACCATTAGTAAAGATTTATTTATAAGTACTAATGATATCTCAAAAATAATTACCACTATAGGCGAGTGGATAATTAAAATAGGAAATAATTTAGATAAAACAAAATATATTAAACATAATAATAATATATGGATATCTAAAACCGCCATTATAGATCCAAACGTTAAAATTATTGGTCCTGCCATCATTGATGATAACGCTGAAATAAGGCATTGTGCCTATTTAAGAAAAAATGTAATAATTGGTAAAAATTGTGTCATAGGAAATAGTTGTGAACTAAAAAATAGTATCATCTTTGATAATTGTCAAATACCACATTTTAACTATGTAGGTGATACTATAATAGGATATCACTCACACCTTGCCGCAGGCGTCATAGTATCAAATCAAAAACTAGATAAAAGCACCATAACCTTAAATAAAGATAACACCATTGTAAATACAAATATCAATAAAATAGGTGCTATTATAGGTGATTATGTAAGTGTCGGTTGTAATAGTGTTATTTTTCCAGGAACCATTATTAATTCAAACGTAACAATATACCCTTTAACCAAAGTAAGAGGAAACATAGAAAAAAATACTATAGTAAAAAGCGAAATGAATATAATAAGAAAAGAGGAAAATAAATGAAATTTGGAACCGACGGCATAAGAGGAATAGCTAGTCAAGAATTAACTGCGGACCTCGCTATGAAAGTAGGTATGGCTCTCGCAAGTATACTAGCGCAAGATAAAAAACATAAAATTGTAATTGGTAAAGATACTAGAATAAGTGGAGATATGCTAGTATCAGCCCTCATTTCTGGTTTATGTTCATCAGGTATAGACATTATAAACCTAGGCACTATACCAACCCCAGCTATATCATATTTAGTAAAAAAATATAATGCCTCCGCAGGAATCGTCGTTTCTGCTAGTCATAATCCTAGTGAATATAATGGTATAAAAATTTTTAATAGCGATGGTTATAAACTATCAAATGATTTAGAGAAAATCATTGAAGAGAAAATTAATGAGCCAAACTTTACATTTATATCTCAAAAAAATGGTGAAATTCTTTCTGGATATAATCCAGTAGATGATTACATAAATCACCTCCTTTCCGCCATTAACACAAACCTCTCTGGATTAAATGTACTAATTGACTGTGCCAATGGTGCCGCTAGTGTTACTGCGCCCGTACTTTTTTCACATCTTGGCTGTAACTACACAATTATAAATGCTAATCCAAATGGATTTAATATTAATGAAAATTGTGGATCTACCCATATTGAATCTTTAAATGTAGAAAATTATGATTGTCTTATTGCCTATGATGGTGATGCTGATAGATGTATCATGAAAGATCATAAAGGCAATATAATAGATGGAGACATAGAACTCGCCATTATAGGAAATTATATGAAGCAAAACAATCAACTTAAAAACAATATCATAGTTGGAACAGTCATGAGTAATTTAGGCCTAACTAAATATTGCAAAGATAACAATATAAAATTTATTGCTACCAAAGTAGGAGATAAATATGTATTAGAAGAAATGCAAAAACAAAATAGTAACCTAGGTGGTGAAAAATCAGGCCATATCATTCAAAGTAACTATGCCATAACAGGTGATGGAGAGCTTACTTCAATAAAAATATTAGAAATAATGAAACAAAATAATAAATCTCTAGAAGAACTTTCAAAAATTATTAGTGTATATCCCCAAGCTATAGTTAACATCAAAGTAGATAATGCCAAAAAAAATAATTTTAAAACAGATCTTTATATAAAAAAAGAAATAGAAATTATATCAAATGTTTTAGATAATAATGGAAGAGTATTAGTAAGAGCCAGTGGAACAGAACCACTTATAAGAGTGATGGTAGAAGGTAGTAATGAAAAATTAATAAAATCGTATGCTCAAGCACTAGCGCATAAAATACAAAATAGGTTAAATTAAAGAGATTAAACATTCATAATCTTTTTTTGTTGCATAAAACATATAAGCTAGTTCTATAAAAAAACCTATGATTAAACTATCTCTTTTCTCTGCAAAAATAAAGACAATATTGCAAATTTATAGTATAATGATATAGAGGTGGGAAAATGGAATATCTATTTCAAAAACTAACAGAAAATATTAAAAATCATTCAAATATTGTTTTAATGACCCATAAACATCCTGATTTAGATGGAATGGGAAGTGCCATAGCGCTCTCAAAAATAATTAAATCCATGAAAAAAGATTGCTATATTGTATTTCCCCAAGAACAAGTAAATATGTCATTAGAAAAAGGTATTGAAGCCTTAAAAGATAACAATATTAATATAAATTTTCGTAAATATGAAGAAATAATATCACTTATTAGTGATGAAACACTACTTATTGTATTAGATACACAAGTTCCCGCAATTGTTGAAAATATTGAATTGTTAACTAAAATAAAAGATGTTTTTGTCATAGATCATCATACCAATAGTGCTACTCATATTGATAATACAATATTTGAATATATAAATTCCAGTAAATCCAGCATTGCTGAAATAATAACTGAATACATAAAATATTTAAATAAAACATTAAATCCTGTAATTATAACCCTTCTTAGCGCAGGTATGGAAATAGATACACATTCATATAGTCTAAAAACTAGTGAAAGAACCTTTAAAATGGCTGGCTATTTAACTAGGTTAGGCGCAGATCCAGTCCTAAAAAAAGAAATCTTAAAAGAATCTAAAGATGATGTTATAAGAAGACACGATTACATTAAGAAAAGTTATTATATAAAACAAGGTTATCTATTATGTGATATGGGTGATCAAGATAATAATGATCCAGTTGATCTTGCTATTCTTGCCGATGAATTACTTCGCTTTGATGGAGTAGAAGCCTCATTCGCCGTTGGAAAACTAAATGATGGTAATATTGGAGTAAGCGCTAGATCTATGGGAAAAGTAAATGTTGCTCAAATAATGAATAAAATAGGAGGTGGTGGCCATATAACGGATGCTGCCGCACAATTTGAAAATGCAACCACCAAAGAAATAATAGAACTAATAAATAAAGCCTTAAAGGAGGAATAATATGCGTGTAATATTAATAGAGGATGTAAAAAAGCAAGGTAAAAAAGGCGATATTCTAACAGTTAAGGATGGATATGGAACTTATTTAATAAATAATCATAAAGCTGTTTTAGAAACAAAAACAAGCAAAAAAGTTCTAGAGACAGAAAATTTAAAAAAACATTTAGAAGAGCAAGATCAAATAAAATTAAATAAAGCCCTCAAACAAGAATTAGAAAAACAAATTCTAACCTTTAATGTAAAAACTGGAAAAGAAGGTCAGGTATTTGGTAGTATAAGTACTAAACAAATTAGTACCAAACTAAAAGAACAAGGCTATGATATAGATAAAAGAAAAATAAAATTAGATGTACCAGTAAATACACTGGGGACAACTATTGTAACCATTGAACTCTATAAAGGAATAGAGGCAAATCTAAAAATAAAATTAAAAAAATAAGGTGATACCATGAATGAAAGAAGAATGCCCCAAAACGTTGACGCAGAAGCAGCGGCCCTAGGTTCAGTTTTTTTAAGTAAATATGCGGGACAAAAAGTAATAGAAGAACTAAAAAAAGAAGCTTTTTATACAGTGGCTCATCAAGAACTCTTTGAAACCCTCAAAGATTTAATGGAAAGTGCTACACCAATAGATGCTACTACCGTAACCGCAGAACTAACTAAAAACAAAAAATTATCAACCGTAGGAGGTGTAGAATATCTCGCTGAGGTTATAAACAAAGTACCAACTGCCGCCAACGTTGATGAATACATAAAAATCATAAATGAAACATATTTAAGAAGAAGATTAATAGAAACAGCGACTAATATAGTTACTGAAGGCTTTTCCTCTACAGATGCCATAGGAGAGTTATTAGATGGTGCTGAAAAACAATTATTAGATGTTGTAAAAGATAGAAGAAGTACTGAATTTAAAAAAATTAAAGATGTACTATATAAAGCCCAATCTGACTTAGAAGAACTATCAAAACAAAAAGGTGAAGTAACAGGTATTCCAACAGGATATCATGACTTAGATAGAATAACCAAAGGTTTTCATGAAAATGAATTAATTATCATCGCTGCTAGACCAGCCATGGGTAAAACTGCTTTTGCTGTAAACCTTGCCACCAATATGGCTGTAAATTTTGGTAAAAGTGTTGCCCTCTTTAATATGGAAATGGGCGCTGAACAACTAGTAATGAGAATGCTTGCCCAAATAGGTCAAATAGAAATGCCAAAACTTACAACCGGTAAACTAGATCATCAAGACTGGAAAAGAGTTAATGAAGCTATCAGTAGACTATCAGATAAAAAATTATATATCGATGATACTCCAGGACAAACCGTCAGTGAAATAAGGTCAAAATGTCGTAGACTTGCGAACTCTGAAGAAGGCCTCGACATAGTTATTATCGATTACTTGCAGTTAATCAGTGGTTCTTCTAAATATGTAGGTCAAAGACAACAAGAAGTATCAGAAATATCTCGTTCTTTAAAAACCATGGCCATGGAATTAAACATTCCAGTAATTGCTTTAGCGCAGTTATCTCGTAACGTTGAAGGCAGGGAAGATAAAAGACCATTACTATCAGACCTAAGAGAATCTGGTTCCCTTGAACAAGATGCCGACATAGTTGCCTTCCTATATCGTGATGATTACTACAATAAAGAAGCCGCAATTGATATTAATACTAGTAAAGTTGAATTTATCATGGGTAAACATCGTAATGGTCCAACCGCCACCATAGAATTTATCTTCAAAAGAAATAAAAGTTCATTTTTTAACATGGAAAAAGTAGAAGAAGAGTAGGTGATAGCTTGAAAAAAAACATCTTATTAATATTATTCGCCATAGTAATATCTGTTGGAATTACCATGATGATAAGTACCCCAAGTTTAAAATTGCCCAATAACTATTACAAAGTATATTTAGAAAATAAAAGCCTTGGAGTAATATCGTCTGCTTCTAAATTAGAAAAATACATCAACGAAAATGGTGAATACTTTAAAAAGAAATATAATGTTTCTAAAGTATATGCACCAGAAGGACTACGTATTGAAAAACTAACTACGTATAATGGTAAGACAGTTGGTATAAAACAAATCTATAATAAAATAAAAAAAGAAGCCAATTTTACTATAGAGGGTTATGAATTTATAATAACTAAAACAATAAATGAAGATGGTAAAGACCAAAAGGTAAAAACAAAAGTCAATGTTTTAGATAAAAAAATATTTAAAGATGCCATAAATACCATTATTTGTACTTATATAGATGAAGATAAATACAACTTATATATGACAAATAATCAATTAGAAATAAATGGTACTGGTGAAACAATAGAAAATGTATATATAAATGAAAATATTACATATCAAAAGAAAAAAATATCTACTAATCAAACAATATATAGTAATGCAGATGAGCTTAGTAAATACTTATTATATGGTAGTGATCATGAAGAAAAGTCATATACCGTAATTGCCGGTGATACTATTGAATCTGTTGCTTTCAGTAATCAAGTATCCCCAGAAGAATTATTACTTGCAAATGATAATCTAAATAACAAATCAAACTTATTATATCCAGGAGAACAACTCACAATAGCAGTAACCAATCCCCAGATAAGTGTTGTTGAAGAAAAATATGTTGTAAACGATGTTGAAAGTGCCTATCAAACTGAAGAAAAGTATGATAACACACTTGTATATGGTAGTGAAGAAGTTATCCAAGAAGGTCAAAACGGTATAAACAGAGTAACCCAAGAAGAAAAAATAATAAATGGTGAAATTGTTTATGTAGAGCCAAAAGATAAACAAATAGTAAGAAACTCCATTCCTAAAATAATAAAAAAAGGTAATAAATATATTCCAACCGTTGGTAGTCTAACAAACTGGGGCTGGCCAACTGATAGTGGTTGGACATTATCAAGTGGCTACGTTTATCGTAATAGTCCACTAGGTAAAGGTCGTGAACTTCATACAGGTCTAGATATATCAGGTACAGGATATGGTTCAAATATCTATGCTACAAATAATGGTGTAGTAATGATTGCTGAATATCATTATAGTTATGGTAACTACGTTGTCATAAACCATAATAATGGTTATATGACATTATATGCTCATATGTCTAAAATTGCAGCCAAAGTGGGAGCCACTGTCGCCAAAGGTGATGTCATAGGATATGTAGGATCAACAGGAGATTCCACGGGACCACACGTCCATTATGAAGTATGGAAAGGCACCAAATGGAATCACGTAAACCCATCAGTTCTTTATCCAAATGGGTATTAAATGAACGTTTGTGTATTAGCAAGTGGTAGCAAAGGCAATACCACCTATATAGAAACAGATAAAACCAAATCATTAATTGATGTTGGTATGACATGCGGTTATATAGAAAAGAAATTAAAAGAAATCAATGTTGATCCTAAAGACATCCAAAATATATTCATAACTCATACTCATAGTGATCACATAAATGGCCTTAAAATATTTTTAAAAAAATATAACCCAGTCGTTTATTTAACCAAAGAAATGGAAAAAGAACTAGACCTAATAATAGACAAAACCTATTACATAACAAAAGAAACCATAGTAGGAGATATGTTTGTAACCCCTATAAAAACATCTCATGATGCTGCAGACTCTAACGGCTACATTTTTAAAGCAGTTGGTAAAACACTAATGTATATGACAGATACTGGATATATAAATATCCGAAACTATCCAAAATTAAAAAATCATAATATGTATATATTAGAAAGTAATCATGATACCAGCATGTTAATGAATGGTAAATACCCATATTATTTAAAACAAAGAATATTAGGTGATAGAGGGCATCTTTCCAATAAAGATAGTGCTCATTACCTAACAGAATTTACCACTAACAATACTAAACAAGTTATACTTGCGCATTTAAGTGAACACAATAATGACCCCGCACTAGCACTTTCTACGTATTATAAAGCTTATAAAAAAATAGGTAAAAAAGCCCCTAATGTCGTAGTAGCGGCTCAAAAAGAAAGAACCGAGGTAATAAAACTATGATAAAAATAATTTGTGTTGGTAAAATTAAAGAAAACTTTTATAAAGAGGCTATCAAAGAATATAAAAAAAGATTAACAAAATATGTTAAATTAGAAATTATAGAAGTAGAAGATGATTCCATCACTGAAAAAGCCAAAAAGTCCGAGGGTAAAAAAATATTAACAAAAATCAAAGAAAATGATTATGTAATAACAACCGAAATAGAAGGAACTGTATTAAGTTCCTTAGAACTATCACAAGAGTTAAATAATTGGCAAATAAAATACTCAAATATAGTATTTGTTATTGGAGGTTCATATGGTCTATCAGATGAAGTAAAACAAAGAAGTAATTATAAACTTTCTTTATCCAAATTGACCTTTCCTCATCAATTATTTAGAATAATATTATTAGAACAAATATATAGAAGTTATAAAATAATAAATGGGGAAACATACCATAAATAAGCCATCTAAATCAGATGGCTTTTTATCTACACAAAAACCACATTATTTGTTTTTACTTAAAATTATCCCACATCTGAATAAAAAAATAAAATCTACTCACTATTAAATAGAAAGGTGGATTTTAAATATGAAAAAAACATTAATTTTAATAATATTTATAATTATATTCTACATAGCCGCTGCAAATATAGTAAAGGGAGCTGTAACAATTCCAGATAATGCTATACGTATTAGAATAGTGCCTAATTCAAATACAGATGAAGACCAAAATATCAAAAAGAAAGTACAAAAAGATATTCAAAAAACTATGTATGATCTTCTAAAAAATGCTGAAAATAGTGCTGAAGCTGATACCATTATTAAAGCAAATTTACCAAAAATAAATAACGAAGTAAAAGAAGTATTATCCAAAGAACAATATAATTTAAACTATAATATAAACTATGGATATAACTATTTCCCAGAAAAAAATTATAAAGGTGTAACTTATAATGAAGGGTACTATAAGTCATTACTTATAACACTAGGAGAAGGAGAAGGAGATAATTGGTGGTGTATCTTGTTTCCCCCACTATGTTTAATTGAAGCAGACGAAAATACAGACGTACAATATAAATCATTAGTTAAAGAAATAGTTAAAAAATACATCAAGTAGTCTTATAATTATATTGTAATAAAACATAACAAAGTAATATAATTGCAAAATCACATTCTAAAATATTATTCCTAAAAAATACATTAAAAACTCTAAAATAATGTAAATAAAATGTAAAAAAAATTAAATATATTGTAAAATATTCTTTAAAAATTTTCCAATATGCTATTATAAAATATTAAAAATATTTTAAAACCCTCAAATATGGTGTATAATACATTTAAGCACATTATTAGGTGAAAATCATAGATTATAGTGAGAGCGTGATAGTATGGAAAAATTAAAAATAGAAGGTAATCATAAATTAAGTGGCACAATCGAAATAGGAGGAGCCAAAAATAGCGCCGTTGCACTTATTCCCGCTGCCATTCTATCAGATGAGGTAACCATAAATAATGTACCAGACATATCGGATGTAAGAAACCTAAAAGAAATAATTTCCTTTCTAGGGTGCGAATTTTATAAAGAAGGCCCTAAAGTAACTATCAATACTAAAAAATTTAAAAACAAACCAATAACTGAAGAATATTGCCAAAAACTAAGAGCTTCCTATTATTTTATGGGTGCCATATTAGGTAGATATAAAAAAGTAGAAATGTATTTACCAGGTGGTTGTAAAATTGGTTCTAGACCAATAGATTTTCACCTAAAAGCCTTTGAGCAACTAGGTGCCACAATAATAAATGAAGGTAATAAATATGTCGTAAAAGCCAAAAAATTAATTGGGGCAGACATAATACTGCCAATATCTAGTGTCGGTGCCACTGTTAACATCTTACTTGCAAGTGTTATGGCCGAAGGCATAACAACCATAACAAATGCCGCCAAAGAGCCAGAAGTTGGTAATCTTATCGATTTTCTAAACTCCATGGGTGCTAGAATAGAAGGCAAAGATACAGATAAACTAACCATTATTGGCGTCAAAAAATTAACTAAAGGACAAATAGATACAATTCCAGATAGAATAGAAGCTGGTACATATATTATCCTAGGAGCAATGATAGGAGATAACCTAAAAATAAATAACTTAAATCCTCAGCATCTAACCGCCCTTATAAATACTATGAAACAAATGAATATAACAATGCAGATAGAAAAAAATACCATAACAATATCAAAAGCTCATGATATAAGACCGGTAGATGTAAAAACCGAAATATATCCTGGATTTCCAACTGATCTTCAGCAACCTCTAACATCTTTATTGGCCCTCGCCGGTGGCGTCAGTACCATAGAAGAAAACATCTATGAAAATAGATTTCAAAATATTCAGTATTTAAACATCATGGGTGCCAACATTACAAATGAAGGTAAAAAAATCACAATTAATGGTCCTACTACTTATAAAGGAACAGAAGTAGTAACAACCGATCTTCGAGCAGGAGCTTGTCTTGTACTTGCGGCCCTTGCGGCCACTGGTGAAACAACCATTAAAGAAGTTAAATACATCCTAAGAGGGTATGAAAATCTTGTCAACAAACTAAAAACCGTTGGTGCTAATATATCCCTAGAATATAAATAAAATAAAAACATATCATTAAGTAGATTAAATCTACTTTTTTTGAGGTGAAATATGAAAAAAATTCTAATAATAGGAGGTATTCTCCTAACTGTATTCCTTATATATTTAAGCAACATAGATAAAAAAGTATATTATCTTGCCTTAGGTGATTCACTGGCGTATGGAGAAGATTACCAAGGCCAAAAAACTAAAGGTTATGCAGGTTATGTTAAAGACTATCTCCAAAATAAAGAAATTTTAGAAACATACGTAAATAACTTTACCGCTAAAGGAGAAAGAATAAATGATTTAAAAAATAAAATTAATAATAACGTAATAACCACTCATCAAAACAAACAAATAACCATCCAAAATGCCCTTATCAAAGCAGATCTCATAACCATATCCATTGGCGCTAACGATATTTTAGTCAAAGTAAATGAAAACCAAAAGATAAATTATGATAAACTTTATGAATACGTAGACAGTTCAGCAAATGAACTAGATGAGCTTTTAAAACTTATCAAAGAATACTGTAAAGAAGATATTATCCTCATCGGTTACTATAACCCATATAATGATAATGAACTTACCAATGTCTTTGAATATTTAAACAAAAAATACAAAGAAATATGTGAAAAAAATAATATAATTTTTATTGAAACTACATCAGTATTTAAAAAACATCCCGAATATATGTCAGATTCTAAAAATATTCATCCATCACTTGAAGGATATCATGCTATTGCTCAAAAAATCATTAAAAGCCTTGATAAAACGCTATTAACCCCTTGATTTTAAAGAAAAACTTTGCTACAATATAAAAGCATTAAATTTCTATGACATGTATATGTCATGGCGGAAGGAGCGATAAAATGAAAAAAGGCATACATCCAGAATATGTAGATACAAAAGTTACTTGTGCTTGTGGTAATACATTCACAGTAAGATCAAACAAACCAGAAATACAATTAGAAGTATGTGATAAATGCCATCCATTTTTTACCGGAAAACAAGGAACTGCTAAAAAAGCCGGACGTGTTGAAAAATTCAACAAAAAATATGGATTTGATAAACAAAACTAAGATACTTTTGCAAAAAAGTATTTTTTTTGTAACTTTTTAATATTTGTTAATTTTACCCCATTTTAGTATAAAAAACATTTCAAAAAGTCTTAATTGCGCTTAGTCAAATTTACCAAATTATATTTAAAAAACCTTTTAATCTACCCAAAATACTCGTTTGTGTTCCTATTTAAAAAGATATAAACTAATACCAATTTGAATGGGAACAACCCTTTCAAAGGACGAAAGGAGGGAAAATGACCAAAGAACCAAACGTTACTATTGGTAGAAAAGCCGCTATCATCAAAGACATAGAAGGTTTCGCTGGTAAAGTCAAAATAGAGATAATTGCTGAAGGAAATGAGCGTCTAGACAAACTTCGTGATAAGCTTTTTGCTAAAATTGCAAAAGATCCACAACGTTATGCTTGTAATATTGCCCGTTTTCATGATTTTATTAGATGGTGCACTATTTTGTCAGACCGCAGAACTGCTGTAATAGAATTAAGACATTTTAGTGATCTAAAAGATGAGAAAATATCTGAAGCAACAGGATTTAGTATTGAAGAAATGGATGAATTAGATAATCAATTTTGGCCAGAAATGAAAAAAGATATGTTAAAGCAGCGTAACATGACTGAAGAAGAATATGAAAAAATTATTGATGCCGAAACCCCATGTCATGATGAAAAATATGAAGAAATGGAAGAAATTTTAAGACAGTGGTATAGGATGCCCGAACATTAACAAAAAAACCGTAGAAACCCTCTGCGGTTTTATTCTATAATTATTTACTAAATACAAAAAAAGTAATATAATTATCATGAGGCGATATAATGAAAAACTATTTAAATGATTATAAAGAAGAGATAGAGAAAAAATTAGAGAAAAAAATAACCAAAGAAGATATAAAAAATCATATAACTAAAATAAAATTATTTCAACACGAAAGATTAATACATTTATTAGTAACATTATTTTTTGCTATTTTCTTGTTAATAACCATGTATATGTCATTAACTCAAAATTTATTTATATATATTTCATTAATACTTCTTATAATGTTAATATTTTATATCAAACATTACTTATTTTTAGAAAATAATATTCAGTATTTATATAAAAAATATGATGAAATGATAAACAAATTAAATAAGTAATAATGATAAACATAGATTTATAAGCGAGTTTATGATAAAATGTATTTAGCATAATTTATAGAAAATGGTGGTAACAGTGGGAAAAGTAATAGCGTTAGTAAATCAAAAAGGCGGAGTTGGTAAAACAACATCAAGTATCAATTTATCTGCATCTTTAGGTACACTTGGTAAAAAAACACTTCTAATTGATTTAGATCCGCAAGGTAATAGTACAACCGGACTAGGAATAGAAAAAGGTGATATTCAAAATAGTATCTATGATCTTTTAATAGATACCGCAAGTCTAAAAGAAGTAATAATCAAAACAAAATTTAGAAACCTTTATATTGTTCCTGCAACAATATCACTTGCGGGCGCAGATATAGAATTAATGGAAAAAAGTAGATTAGATGAGAATTTTGCTAAAAATAGTCAATTAAAAAAACACCTAGATATAGCAAAAGATATGTTTGATTACATAATAATAGATTGTCCACCTTCACTTGGTATATTAACAACTAATGCTCTAACCGCAGCAGATTCTGTTATAATACCTGTACAGTGTGAGTTTTTTGCTCTAGAAGGAATAATGCAATTGTTAAATTCCATTATGCTAGCCCAAAAAACATTAAATCCAACACTAGATATCGAAGGCGTACTTTTAACCATGCTTGACAATAGAACTAATCTAGGATTAGAAGTAGTACAAGATATAAAAAGCTATTTCAAAGAAAGAGTATATGATACCATTATACCAAGATTAGTAAAACTATCAGAATCTCCAAGTCATGGAAAGCCAATAATTGCCTATGACCCTAAAAGTCGCGGATCAGAGGCTTACTTAAATTTAGCCAAAGAGGTGATAAATAGAAATGGAAACTAAAAAAAGAGCATTAGGAAAAGGACTAGAACAACTATTTGATTTAGATAATTTAAATGTAAACAATGTCCAAAATATAGATAAAAAAATATATGCAGAAACAAAAGGTGAAGAAATAGTAGAAATAAACATCAGTGAAATAAGACCTAATCCATATCAACCAAGAACCTATTTTAAAGAAGAAGCCTTAGAAGAACTTGCAGCGTCAATCAAAGAAAATGGTGTATTCCAACCAATAATAGTTAAAAAAAGTATTAAGGGTTATGAATTAATTGCGGGCGAAAGAAGATTACGTGCTAGTAAACTTGCTGGCAAAAAAACCATACCCGCTATTATAAGACAATTACCAGATGAAAAAATGGCTGAAATAGCGCTTTTAGAAAATCTTCAAAGAGAAGATTTGAACATCATAGAAGAAGCTGAAGCCTATAAAAAATTAATAGAAAAATTAGGCATAACCCAAGATGAATTAGCCAAGAGAGTAAGCAAAAGTCGTAGCCATATCACGAATATTATAGGTATATTGAGACTGCCAGATGAAGTAAGACAAATGGTCGTAAATAAAGAACTTACCATGGGACATGCTAGAGCCCTTAGTAAATTAAAAAACCCAGAAGAAATGATTAAAAGAGCTCATGAAATAGTTGGTAGTAATCTAACTGTAAGATCTGCCGAAGAATCTATAAGCAAAACTAAAACCCATTCTAAAGAAAAAAATACCTCTAAAGAATATGCATATGTCGAAGAGATTGCTAGAGAAAAATTAGATACTAAAGTAAAAATAAAAGATAAAAAAATAATAATATCTTTTGTTAACAATGCTGATTTAAATCGTATCCTCGAAATATTAGATATAAAGGAATGATAAAATGTTAAAAATTCTTTTTACAAAAGAAATAATATCTCCAATTTTTATAATAGTAATATCTGTATTAGTATATTTACTAATAAAACAAACAATTGAAAAAATGTTTAAGGGAAGTACTAAATATGGGCTTCATAAAAAATCAATAACCATTATACATCTAATTACCAATATCATTAAATATGTAGTTATGATTATCGCAACAATGTTAATACTTGATGTCTGGGGTGTTGATACAAAAGCCATGTTAGCCTCCCTAGGAGTTGTAGGTGTCATCGCAGGTCTTGCTTTACAAGATATATTAAAAGACTTCCTAGCCGGCTTTGCCATTATTGTTAATAATGAATTTGATGTTGGTGATAATATCCAAATTGGTGATTTTAGAGGTGATGTCATAGAACTAGGTATGAAAAACACCAAAATAAGAGCCTATTCTGGCGAAGTAAAAGTAATTGCCAATAGAAATATTAATGAAGTAATTAATTATAGTACTCAAACTTCAAAATGTATAGTTGATATAACAGTTTCATATTCTGCAGATATAAATGAAACCGAAAAAGTTTTACAAAATGTCTGTGAAAATCTAAGTAAAACCACATCATATTTAACATCAGATGTAACATTACTTGGAATACAAGAACTTGCCGAAAGTGCTGTTGTATATCGTTTAGCAGCAGACTGTGAACCAACAAAAGATATAGAATTTAGACGAGATATTAATAAAGCCGTTAAAATAGCGTTCGATGAATCTAACATTGAAATCCCATATCCACAGGTGGTGGTTCATAATGAATAATAATTATAATCTAGGAACCGTAGTAACCATGAAAAAATCTCACCCATGTGGTGAAAATAAATGGAAAATAACAAGAGTAGGGGCCGATATAAAAATTAAATGTCTAAAATGTGGAAGAAGCATTATGCTTTCTCGTATAGAGTTTAATAAAAAACTAAAAAAAATAATACAGTAGGAGGACCAAATGAAAAAAGAAAAAAAACGATTTGGACCAGTTATAACACTTATAATTTTAATATTTGTTATAATACTAATATCTAGTATTGCCTCTGCTATAGGAATGCGTGGAGAGATAACAACAATAACAAATGGTGCCATCGAACAATCATCATCAAAAGTCAAAAGTATCATATCTAAAGATGGTCTAGATTACTTTTTATCATCTCCCGTAAATAACTTTAGAGCTTTTGAACCTTTAGTATTAATTATAATATCATTAATGGCAATATCAATCGGTAAAACAAGTGGTCTACTAAAAGTCATATTTACTAAATTCAGAAGACTAAAATCAGGTATAATCACCTTTTTAACATTATTTATTGCTATTATATCATCATTTTTTGGAGAATATAGTTATGTAATACTAATACCATTATCTGCTGTTATATATCAATATCTAGGTAAAAATTCTGTTTATGGTATATTAGTAACATTTATTGGAATAACTCTAGGATATAGTACAGGTCTTGTATTTAACTATGAAGATTATCAACTAGGTTTACTTACTAAAGCTGCCGCAGTAACAGTTGATCCATCATATCAATTTAATGCATGGTCATCATTATTTATAATGGTATCATCAACATTTATAATTGCTATCATAGGAACAATAATACTAGAAACTTTCTTAAAACCAAAAATAAAAGAATCACTTATTGAAGATGTAGAATATAACTATTCTAAAAAAGGTTTAGTTGTAAGTTCCTTAGTATTTGTTTTATTTATTATCTTATTTATATATATGATAACACCTAATCTTCCAGGAAGTGGTGTCCTTCTTGATATGGACCAAAAAGACTATGTTGCTCAGTTACTTGGTGGAAATTCAACATTCAATGATGCATTTATCTTTATGTTCTTAGTAATCATGATGGTATGTTCTGGAATATATGGTTATATATCTAAAAATATTAAAGATACAAATGATTTTAGTGTAGGGTTATCAAAAGAATTTGATAATCTAGGATATATATTTATATTAATGTTCTTTATGTCACTATTAACAAGTATTTTAAATTATACTAATCTAGGAGAAGTAATTGCTAGTATTATAACTTCATTCATTGGTAATCTAGAATTTACAGGTATACCATTAATATTAATATCCATAATTGGTATTATATTAATGTCAATATTAATTCCAGATTTAACAACCAAATGGACAATCGCTTCCCCAGTTATCGTCCCACTTTTCATGAAAGCCAACATTACCCCAGATTTTACACAGTTTATATTTAAAATTGCCGACAGTATTGGAAAAGGATTAACCCCGTTATTTATATATTTTATCGTAATGCTTGCCTTTTTAGAAAAATATAACAAAAAAGAAAGCGTCAAAATAACCGTATTTGGAACATTAAACCAAATATTACCAACAATTCTTTTATTCGCAGTACTTCTAATATTAATAGTAATAGGCTGGTATATATTAGGAATGCCTATTGGAGCAGATACAAATCCTACAATGTAAAAAACTATTAATTTTCCAAAACCAATAAAAAATAAGAGCCATTTTAGGTAAAATTTCCTAAGAGAGAAATGACAAATTGCTCTTTTTTTTTATCTAAATATAGGTAAAACCTCTGTTTGACCAATAAAAACCCATATGATATATTTGGCTCGTAGGACCTACAACGCCTAAAGGAGGATAACAAATGAAAAATAAATTAATAAAATTATTTGCCCTGATAATACCAGTTCTGGTAATTACACCACACGTTAAAGCTGCAGCTAATGATACCACAGTAAGTTATAAAAAGATAGAGGGGGTTTATTTCTATCAGCGTGATAACAATACTGGTGAAGTAATGTCTAATTATGTTACCAAGTTATACGCTAATGGAGAACTGGCTTATTGTATAGAACCACTTGTCCAAATAACAACACGTACATATAATTCTACTACCGACTGGAGTGTCTATAACTTAAGTGAAGAACAGAAAGAATATATAGAGCTTGCTGGTTATTTTGGTAGAGAATACCCTGGCCATGATAATGATAGATATTGGATGGCTGCACAAGAATTAATTTGGGAAAAAGTGAGAAATATTAGTGTTAAATTTACAACACAAAATCATGGTGCTGGCGAAGAAATAGATATTACTAAAGAAAAAAATGAAATAAATAATCTAATAAATAACTATAAAACTCTCCCATCATTTGCGAATACTACATTAGAAGGTAGTATGGGACAAACAATTAGTATAGAAGACAACAACAAAGTATTAAATGACTACATTTTTTCTTATAATGGAAAACACCAAGTAACCAAAGAAAATAATACTTTAAAAATCACATTTACTCCTAATGAAATTAATGAAGAAGAAATAAATTTTGAAAAACCATCATATGATAGCAAAAGTACCGTAATATATTATAATAATAATACCCAAACTTTTGCTAAACTACGTATAACAAATAAACAAAGATTTAATATTAAAATTAAAAGCAATGGAGCAACCTTAAAAATAAACAAAACAGGTGAACAGTTAGAACTAAATAATGCATCATATAAATATAATGTAATTGCCTTACCAAATGTTACATATGCATTATATGCAAACGAAGATATAAAAAATTCTACAGGTAACATCATTTATAAAAAATATAGCCTTATAAATTCCTTAACTACAGACATAAATGGAATTGCCATCCTTTCTAATTTGTATTATGGTAAATATTTTTTAATAGAAGGAGAATCTAGTGGTGGTAATATGGTAAGTAATGAAAAACATTATTTAGAAATATTGCCAGAAGATAATTTGATAAAAGAAGTAAGTTTTCAAAACTATTTACCAAAAGGGAGATTAGAATTTACAAAAACAGATAACTCAAATGGTAATCCAATACAAGGAACAACAATTCAAATATTTACTGACGATGATAGAATTATTGGTACATATGAAACAGATGAACAAGGAAAAATAACTATAGATAATTTATTCCTTGGTAAATACTATATTATAGAGAAGAATGCCGCTACCGGATATTTATTATCTGATGAAAAAATATACTTTGATATAATAGAAAATGGTCAAATAATAAAAACAAATATGACTAACACAAAATTGCATCAAATAGTAGAAGTACCAAATACTAAAAAAAATAGTCCCATTTTTCAGTTTATAATATTATTAATAGGAGTCCTAGGAATGTTGTATGGACACAAAAAAAATTACATTTAAAATCAAAATAATAAGTATTTTACTAATATTTATTTCTATCTTAATAATAGGTTATATAGAATGTTCAACTTATAATCAAATACAAATAGAAAATAAAATGATAAGTAATTTTTATACTACCATAGATGCTGATAAAGAGGAGGTTAGAGAAAAATATATTGCTATATTAGAAATACCTAAAATAAATTTAAAAACAGGTCTTGTAGATCCAAAATCAAGTAGTAACAATGTTGAAAAACACATACAAATTTTAAATAATTCAACTATGCCAAACAAAAAAAACTCTAGTCTTTTTCTTGCAGCCCATTCTGGCAGTAGTAATATTTCATATTTTAAAAATCTTTATAAATTAGGCATTAATGATAAAGTATATATTTATTATAAAAACATAAAATATACATATCAAATAAGTGATAAATATAAAGAACAAAAAAATGGGAAAATAACCATCGACAACCAAAAAATATCTTCATTAATCATGACAACTTGTGATAAAGAAACAAACAAACAATTAATAATAATTTCCAACCTAATATTAAAAGAACCATATTAAAAATTTAAAATAATATAAACCCCCGTTTCTATATAAGAAACAGGGTTTATT
>CAVHAY010000053.1:0-8517 GCA_963634115.1 Clostridia bacterium
ATAATCATATCCCTCTTCTTTCGCAATTATTGCCGTCTTTTCCATACGAAGCATAAAACACTTTGTACACCTAGTACCACCTTCTTTTTCATTTTCAAGTCCTTTTACATAATCTAAAAATTCATTTTCGTTATATATAACTGTTTTAAGATTTACTTGTGGTACCATTTCATCAATAATTTTTTTTTGATTCAAAAGTCTTTTATCATATTCATTTTTTGGATATATATTAGGGTTATAATAAAGTACAGTTATATCAAAATACTTACTTAAATATTCAAGTACATAACTACTACATACACCACAACAAGCATGTAATAATAATTTAGGCTTTTTATCTAAAGTATTAAGTATTTTTTCTAATTCCAATTGATAATTTACTTTAATCATTTAATTACAATGTTTACAAGTTTGCCCTGAATAACAATTTCACGAACAATATCTTTGCCTTCTAAATATTTTTTAATATTATCATTTTCTTTAGTAATCTTTAACATTTCCTCACGAGAAGTATCAACATCTAAAATAGTTTTAGCTCTAACTTTACCATTTATTTGCATAACCATTTCATAAGTTTTATTTTTTGTTTTAGTATCATCATATATAGGATAATCACTAATACAAAGAGGTTTACCAAGTTTAGCTATTTCATTAATTTCTTCAGTTATGTGTGGCGCAATAGGATTTAATAAATGTAAAAGTACTCTAAGATCATCTTTTGTAATAGTTTCATACTTATCATAATCATTAAGTAATATCATAAGTGCTGATACAGCAGTATTATACTTCATATTATCTAAATCAAAAGATACCTTTTTAATAGTTTGATGTACTAATGTTTCGTTAGTATAGCCTTTTTTATCATTAAGTTTATCTTGTAAATTCCAAATTCTTTCTAAAAATCTCTTACAACCTTTAAGACCATTTGTACTCCAAGCAGCATCTTTTTCATAATCACCAATAAACATTTCATAAGTTCTAAGTACATCAGCACCATACTCATTTACCACATCATCAGGATTAATAACATTACCCTTAGATTTACTCATTTTCTCACCATTAGGGCCAAGTATCATACCATGAGATACTCTAACATCAATTGGTTCTTTATTTGGTACAAGACCAATATTATATAAAAATTGATTCCAAAATCTAGCATAAAGTAAATGTCTAGCAGTATGTTCCATACCACCATTATACCAGTCAACTTTACCCCAATAATCTAAAGCTTCTTTAGAAACAAATTCTTTATTATTATTAGGATCCATATATCTTAAAAAGTACCATGATGAACCAGCCCAATTCGGCATAGTATCAGTTTCTCTAGTAGCCTTAGCGCCACATTTAGGGCAATTACATTCTACCCATTCTTTTATATTAGCAAGGGGACTTTCCCCATCATCAGTAGGTTCATAGTTTACAACATCTGGTAGTAAAACAGGAAGTTCATCTTCAGGTACAGGTACCCATCCACATTTAGCACAATAAATCAAAGGAATAGGCTCACCCCAAAATCTTTGTCTAGAAAAAACCCAGTCTTGTAGCCTATAATTAGTTTTAGGTTTACCAAGAGAATTACTTTCTAAAAATTCTAACATCTTTTTTATACCATTTTCTTTATTAGTAATACCATTAAGAATATCAGAATTAATATATTCGCCATCGCCAATATAAGCACCTTTAGTAATATCTCCACCATTTATTACCGAAATAATATCAATACCATACTTTTTAGCAAACTCATAATCTCTCTCGTCATGAGCAGGTACTGCCATAATAGCGCCTGTACCATAATTCATCATAACATAATCAGAAACATATATAGGAATAGCTTTCTTAGTAATAGGATTAACGGCCATTACACCATCTATTTTAACACCTGTTTTATCTTTAATAAGTTCCGTTCTTTCAAATTCAGTTTTCATATTAGCTTGTTTTTTATATTCAAGTATTTCATCCATATTACTAATTTTATCATTTAAAGTATTAATAATCGGATGTTCTGGTGCAATTACCATAAAAGTTACACCATATAAAGTATCAGGCCTTGTAGTATAAACCTTTAACTTTTCAGTACTATCTTTAATATTAAAATCTATCTCTGCGCCAACACTTTTACCTATCCAATTTATTTGCCCAAGCTTAATTCTATCCGCAAATTTAGTATCATTAAGTCCCGTAAGTAAATCTTCAGCATAATCACTCATTTTAAGTAACCATTGTTCCTTTTCCTTTTGAACAACTTTACTGCCACATCTTTCACAAACGCCACCTGCCGAATCTTCATTACTAAGTCCAGTTTTACATTTAGGACACCAATTAATATTTTTTTTAGCCTTATAAGCCATACCATGTTTATAAAATTGTAAAAATTGCCATTGAGTCCATTTATAATATTCTGGATCTGTTGTAGAAAATTCTCTACTCCAGTCAAAAGATATACCAATACTCTCTATTTGCTTTTTAAAAGTTTTTATATTCTCTTTAACAGCTTCCTTTGGATGAATATGATTTTTTATCGCATACTGTTCTGCGGGCGCCCCAAAAGCATCCCATCCCATTGGAAATAATACATTATACCCTTTCATACGTTTAATTCTTGCAACTGCATCTAAAGCTGTATAACTTCTAACATGACCTACATGTAGTCCTGCGCCTGATGGATAAGGAAACTCAACAAGTACATAATATTTTTCTTTATCAAGTCCAGTAATTGCTTTGAAAGTTTCGTTTGTTTGCCAATAATTCTGCCATTTTTTTTCTATTTTTTTAAAATCGTACATCCTATCCCTCTTTTCATAAATATAGGTTAATTATATTACAAAACATTTATTTATTCAAGGTAAAAAACATTCTTTATAATATTTATCTTTTATATTTTATATTATCAAATTTTAATTATAAATTTTTTAATGTATACATTAAAAACAATTTAAAAATCACATTTGACAATTATTTACTTAAAATATATAATACATAGGCAGTTTTAAATGCGTTTTATGATAAAATATTATATAGGGGATGAAGCAAATGTTTAAGGAACTTAAAATATTAGATGAAAAATATAAAAATGATAACAAAATATTAAGACAAGTAAGTAAAGAAGTAAAATTACCACTTAGTAAAAAAGATAAAGATACTATAAAGCAAATTATTAGGCAACTTAAATATAGTCAAATTGAAAAACTAAGTGAAAAATATAATCTAAGACCAGGAATGGGTCTAGCCTTTCCACAACTGGGAGAACTTAAAAGAATAATTGTTATCGTTTATGAATATGAAAAAGGAAAATTTGAAAACTATGCCGTAGTAAACCCTAAAATAATTAGCCATTCTGAAGAAATAATTGCTTTAGAAACAGGTGAAGGTTGTCTAAGTGTAAATCGTGAAATAGAAGGCCATGTACCAAGGTATGCCAGAATAACCCTAAAAGGATATGATCCAGATGGTAATGAAATAAATTTAAGAGTAAGAGAAGATCTTGCGGTTGCTTTTCAGCATGAAATTGATCACCTAAATGGTATTTTATTCTTTGATAAAATAAATAAGAAAAAACCATTCTTTAATGAAAATGAAATTAGATTAATATAAGGAGAAAAATATGAAAACAAAATATAAATATATACTATTAATATTATTAACCTTTGCCCTTTCAATTTTTATTTATTATTATATTGGAGCCTCAAAAGAAATAAAAACTAAAGAAGATATATTAATAACTCAAAATAATAAAGAAAAAGAAATAATGGATAATACATCATATACAATAGATAATCCCAATATAATACTAAATCCATATGGTAATGCACCATTAAGTGCCCTAATAATTTTTAAAACTAGCGATCTTACACCTGTAAACATAACAATAAAAGGTAAAGACGGAGAAAAAGATTTCATTCAAACATTTAATCCTGCAAGAACTCATATTTTACCTATTTATGGATTATATGAAAACTATAACAATGTTATTGATATAAAAGCTGGTGATGATACTAAAACAATAAATATTAAAACAAATAGTTTACCTAAAGATCTTAAAAATAGTGAGGTACAAAATAATATAAATACTAATGATTTATTCTTTACCACCAGTACTAATGGTTATCCTGTTGCTTATGATACATATGGTAACATAAGATGGTATTTAAAAAGTAATTATCACTACGATCTAACAAGACTAGCCAATGGACACTTAATAATAAGTACCGATAATCTCATAAGCGCTCCTGATTATACTACAGGTCTTTATGAAATAGATATGTTAGGAAAAATATATTATGAATATAATTTAGAAGGTGGTTACTATGGTGATATCTTTGAATTAGCAAATGGTAATCTCTTAGTATCAACCAATAACTTTGAAGGTGGAACCCTAGAAGATTATCTAGTAGAATTAGATAGAACAACTGGTGAAATAGTAAAAAAATTTGATATATATAACTTAATACCATTCAGTAATAAAACAAACTGGTTCTCTTTAAACTCATTTGTTTATGATAGTAAAACTAATTCAATAACATTAATTGGTTCTAAAAAAGACTATATCATAAACATTGATTATACAAGTGGTGAAATGAATTATATAATTGGTAAAAATATACCAAAAAAATATACTAAATATGCCCTTAAAACAGATGATAATGTATATCCTATAAAACCAGAATCATTAGTATTATTAGATAATGGAAATATTGCTTTCTTAAGTGAAAATAAACTAATAGAATATAGTATTAATTTAAATAATCGTACTTTTAATTTGATTCAAAATGTCGATATAAAAGATAATATTAAAAATTCATCTTTAAGTTATAATTCATCATATGGCTTTATCTTATCTACTAAAAATAAAATTAAAATAGTTCAAAATAATGAAACAAAAGATATAATGCAAACCCAAAATAATATTGATACTGTCAAACTATATTCTCTTTACGATACTGATATATATAGTGATAAAAAAGGTGAAAGACTAGGTAGTCTAGGTGAAACAGAAACTGTCAAAAATAGTACTATCTTATTTGCTAAGTCTGAAAACATTATCAAAAAATATAATATTAAAATGTATAAAGACGCTAGTAGATTTGTTTTAACAGGTACTTTTAAAAAAGGTGATGATGTTAAAATAATACTAGATAATGTTTTTGATAAAAAAACATATGACGTAAAAATTAGTAGTGAAGCTTATATCAAAGATGATACTCACAAAAAAAATGATAAAATTAAAACTACTACATATATAAACAATACTAATATAAATGGTAAATATTATATATATTTAAAAATAAATGGTACTGTTTATAAATTATATAAAAGTGTTACATTTTAAAAGGAAGAATTAAATCTTCCTTTTTATATATCATATTTATCTGCAAACTCTACATATCCCATTTGTTTATCTACATAAGAACCATCATTTTTAATAAGTATACATCTGTTAGCCACTGATGAGGTTAAACATGTATCAACACTAGAAAAGACAATAGGACCATCAAACTTCATAAGTGCATCATTTAATGCCGTAATAGATTCCATATCCAAATGATTAGTAGGTTCATCAAATAAAAGAACATTACCTTTATTAAGCATCATTTTAGAAAACATAATTCTAACTTTCTCACCACCAGAAAGTACATTAAGGCTTTTCAAAGATTCTTCTCCAGAAAAAAGCATTCTACCTAAAAAACCTCTAACATAACTATCATCTTTATTATCAGAATATTTTCTCAAAAACTCCATTAAATTTTCTGATGACTTAAAATATTCATCATGATTTTTAGGAAAATAAGAGATAATAACCGTACTGCCTACTTTAACTTCCCCACTATCAAATGAAGTATTACCACTTAAAACATTAAATAAAGCAGTCTTCGTAATTTCATTTTCACCAACCAAAGCAATTTTATCACCTTTATTAATAGTTAAATTTAAATTCTTAATAATAGGTTTACCATCTTTAAAGATATTTACCTTGCTTAAACTAATAACCTCTTTTCCAAGTCTTTTATCATATTCAAAATTTATATATGGATATTTTCTAGAAGAAGGTTTTAATTCCTCAAGACTAATTTTCTCAAGTAACTTTTTTCTTGAAGTAGCTTGTTTAGATTTTGATGCATTAGCCGAAAATCTTGCGATAAAATTTTCAAGTTCCTTTATCTTTTCTTCTTTTTTCTTGTTACTATCTTTTATTTGTTTTTGCATCAGTTCATTAGATTTTTGCCAAAAATCATAATTACCAATACTTACTCTAATTGTTTCTCTATCAATATCAACCATATGTGTACATACTGTATTTAGAAAATGTCTATCGTGTGATACTAATATAATAGTGCCCTTAAAATCAATTAAAAAATCTTCAAGCCATAATTTACTTTTTAAATCAAGACCATTAGTTGGTTCATCTAAAAGTAAAATATCTGGTTCTCCAAAAAGAGCAGATGCTAAAAGTACCTTAACTTTATCTTTCTCTTTAATTTCAGACATCTTTTTATCATATAAATCTGCATCAACCATAAGTCCACGTAATAATATAGCAGCATCATTTTCAGCATTCCAGCCATTCATTGCTTCAAAATCAGCCTCTAATTTTCCTGCGAGTAAACCATCTTCCATTGAAAAATCAGGTTTCATATATAATGCTTCTTTGTCTTTCATTATTTTATATAACTTATCGTTTCCCATAATAACTGTTTCTAATACTGTATAATCATCATAAATATTATGGTTTTGTTTAAGAGTAGAAATTCTATCATGTTTATCATAAATAACCTCTCCTGATGTAGTCTCTTGTTGTCCCGTAAGTATCTTAAGAAAAGTACTTTTACCAGCACCATTAGCGCCTATAACTCCATAACAATTACCATCAGTAAATTCAGCATTAACATTATTAAATAAAATGCGACTTCCAAAACGAAGAGAAACATTTTTTATTCTTAACATATATAAACTCCTTTCATATATAAATATAATATCAAAATCAAAAGAAAAAGAAGACTATTTTTCTATATCCTCTAATTTTACACTAACAAGTTTACTAACACCAGATTCTTGCATCGTAATTCCATACAAAATATCAGCATACTCCATAGTCTTCTTTTTATGAGTAATCAAAATAAACTGTGATTCTGACTTAAGTCTTGTAACATACTGTCCAAAAGTATCTACATTAGCCTCATCTAAGGCCGCCTCTACCTCATCTAAGATACAGAAAGGGGCTGGTCTTGACTTTATAATTGCAAAAAGCAAAGCAATTGCCGTAAGTGTTTTTTCACCACCAGATAAGACAAATATATTTTTAAGTTTCTTGCCAGGAGGACTTGCTACAATATCAATACCAGTTTCCAGTAAATTAGAAGGATCAGTTAATTTTAACTCAGCACTTCCACCTTTAAATAACTCTTTAAATATTTGTCCAAACTGCATATTTACCGTCTTATAAGTTTGATTAAATTCTTTAGTCATAACCTTATCCATCTCATTAATAATATCAAGTAAAGTATCTTCTGCTTTAGATAAATCAAGTAACTGATTACTTAAAAATTCATATCTTTCATTAACTCTTTCAAATTCCTCAGGAGCGGCCATATTAACCGTACCTATTTCCTTTATTTTTTTCTTTAAAGTACTAACTAAACTTTTAGCGTCCTTATATGGCATATCAAGTTTATAATATTTAGTAGCGTTCTCATAAGTCGTACTATAAGTATCATTTAAAATAGCAAGTAAATTATCTAGTTTAACATCCATTCTATTAACTTCAATTTCTAAATTTTTAAGTTCATTACTTTTTATATTATATTCACTATTTTCTTTTTTAGATAAGGCTTCAGCTTCCTCAAGTTTTTCATTCATATCTTTTTTTTCTTTAATAAGTATCTCAAGTTCTTTTTTCTTATCTTGTTTTAAAGCCATAGTTTCATAATACTCTTGTATAATTAAATCTTCTTCATTAGATAAACCATTACTATTTTTATCTTGTCCTCTTAAATCAAGTAAAACTTGTTCTAATGCGGCCTTTAAATTTTGAATAGTATCTTTTTTACTATTAATTTTTTCTAAAGAAAGCATTTTATCTTTTGTAACTAAATAAAGTTTATCTTCATATGCTTTAAGATTATAATCTATTTCATTAATTTTATTTTCAGTATTTTTTAAAGCCTCTTCTTTACTAGCAATAATTCTATATATCTTCTCAAGTTCATACTTATCCGCAATAATATTACGATTTTTAATAGACTTACCACCCGTGATAGAACCACCTGCATGTATAAGTTCTCCATCATAAGTAACAATACGGTATTTATAATTTATCGCTTTAGCCAGTTTTGTAGCCTCATCAATATTAGATACAACCAAAATATTACCTAGAACATTTTTAATTATATTAGTATATTTCTTATCATATTTTACCAAAGTATCAGCTAATAAAACATCAAAATTCATTTTATGTATAATTTCATTTGTTAAATTATCTATATACTTAGGTTTAATAATATCAAGTGGGAAAAAAGTTGCTCT
>CAVHAY010000054.1:0-5071 GCA_963634115.1 Clostridia bacterium
GAAGACACTTTACTAGCACAAAATGCTAAATCAGCAATTATAATTGAGGCATCTACAGGTGAGGTTATTTTTGAAAAAAATTCTGATGAAAAATTAGAACCGGCGAGTATGACAAAGATGATGAGTATGCTTTTGATAATGGAGGCTATAGAGAAAGGTAATATTGAATGGGATCAAAAAATAACGGTTAGTGAAAATGCTTCTAGTATGGGAGGCAGTCAGATTTTATTAGAAACTGGTGAACAGATGACGGTAAGAGATTTGTTTAAAGGGGTTTCTATTGCTAGTGGTAATGATGCGGTTGTTGCTCTTGCGGAAGCTATTGCGGGTACGGAAGATGAATTTGTTAAAATGATGAATGAAAAAGTAAAAAAACTTAATTTAAAAAATACATATTTTAAAACACCTCATGGATTAGATATGGAAGGACATTATTCAAGTGCTAGAGATATGAGTATTATTGCTAGAGAGCTTGTAAAACATAAAAAGGTACTTACTTTTACTTCTGTTTATGAAGACTATTTAAGGGAAGGTACTGATAAAAAGATATGGCTTGTTAATACAAATAAATTAGTGAGATTTTATGATGGTGTAGATGGCCTTAAAACAGGATATACAGAGGGAGCTGGATACTGTATAGCCGCAACAGCTAAAAAGAATGATATGCGTATAATTGCTGTTGTTATGGGGGAACCTGATAGTAAAACTAGAAATGCTGAAATAAGTTCAATGTTTGATTATTCTTTTGCCCAGTATAAAACAGAAAATTTACTTAAAAATACTAAAACTATAGGTAAATATGAAGTAGATAAAAGTAAAGTAAAGTATGCAACTATTGTACCTAAAGAAGAAGCTACAATTTTAAAGAAAAAGACTGAAAAAGCAAAAAATACTACTTATGAAGTTAATTTAAAAGAGTTAAAAGCACCTATAAAAAAAGGTGATGTTGTTGGAAAATTAAGTATAAAAGAAAATAAAAAGATAATAAGAACTGTAGATTTAACGGTTTTAAAAGATATAAAAAAAGCCAGTAAATTAGAACTTTATTTACGTAATTTAAAAGATATATTTACTGGAGATATATATATTTAGTTAAAATAAGTATATGGCTAGATATATATTGTGAACTTTATGTAAAGTATGTTATAATGTAGATGGAGATGTTTATGAATTTAAAATTTATAGAGCGTTCTATTCCAGATGTTTATGTACCAACTATCTATGATGTTGATTATGAAGACATTTACAACTCTGGCATTAAATGTGTTATATTTGATTTGGATGATACTTTATTACCATCTGATGATATATGTGTAACACCAGAACTTATAGAACTTTTTGATATAATACAAAATGAATATTGTTTTAAGACTTGCTTAGTTTCTGATGGGAGTAATAAGAGAGTAAAACCTGTCGCTGATATTTTAAAAACGCCTTATGTCGCTAATGCATATAAGCCTACTTCATATGCTTATACGTTGGTTAAACAGGCATTTAATGAAAATAATATGGATGACAATACAGCATTTATTGGTGATTCTGTTTTTCTTGATATGATATTTGCTAGTAGGTATGGAATGTATAAGGTTTTAGTTGATTCTATTGGGATAAACAAATATAATTATAAGACTGTTTCTAATAATTTTGTGCAGGCTATATTATCTATACCACTTAAAAATTATGGCTTTGAATTTGGTAAACATTATACGAAGAAGTTAACTCGTCATTATCCACATTAGAATTAATAATATCTTAAACAATATAAGACATTTGGTTAATAAATGTCTTTTTTGTAGATTATAATTTTATGTAAAAAATTAATTATTAGATTTAAAGATTAATATTGCGATGATTTAATGATGTGTGATATTATATTACAAGAAGGGGTGTATATTAAAATGAAGAAATATATTCCTAAAATATATCAAAAGAGTATATATAATATTGATTATTCAAAACTTTTAAATAGAGGAATTAAATGTATTTTGTTTGATTTAGATAATACACTTATATCATCAAAGAAAAATGAAAAACCTACTATGGCTAAAAAATTAATTATAGAGCTGAAAAAGAAAGGTTTTGAGATAATTATTTTTTCTAATAGTCCACGTAAGAAAGTTTATAAATATATGGATTATTTTGGTGTTTATGGTATATACTTGGCTTTTAAGCCATTACATAGAGCTTTTAAAAAGGTGCTTAAACAAACTGGATATCAAAAATCAGAAATAGCGATTATAGGTGATCAAATTCTTACTGATGTGGTAGGGGGAAATACTTTTGGGATAACTACTATTTTAGTAAATCCAATTAATGAAAATGATTTGTTTATAACTAATTTTAATAGAAAATTTGAAAATAAGATAATACGTAAACTTTCTTTGAAGAATTTATTTAATAAAGGAGAATATTATGACTAAGTGTATAGGGTGTGGTGTAACTCTTCAAGTTATGCATAAAGATAAGGAAGGATATACACCAAATATAGATAATACCTTATGTGATAGATGTTTTAAAATAAGACATTACAATGAATATAAATATATAAACAAAGACAATAATTATTATAAACAAATTTTACAAAGAATTGAGAAAGAGGATAATCTAGTGGTGCTTGTGACAGATTTTTTAAATTTGGAACACCTACAAACGCTAATGATAAAAAATGATATTATATTAGTGATATCTAAAAGAGATATTATTCCAAGAAATATAGATGAAGAAAGGCTTCTTCAAACCATAAAATTAAATCTTAATATTAAAGAAAAATTAATTGTTTGCGCTAAAAATAATTATCATTTAGATGAATTATATGATGCTATTAATAGATATAAAAAAAGTGAAAAAGTGTATATAATAGGTTATACGAATGCTGGTAAAAGTACTTTAATAAATTCATTAATAAGAAATTATGGTAATAGAGATAATTATATAACTACAAGTATTTTGCCATCGACAACACTTGATCTTATAGAAACAAGGATAAATGATGATCTTATAGTGATAGATACTCCTGGATTATTAGATGATGGGAGTGTTATAAATATTTATGGTAAGCTTTTAGATAAGATATTGCCTAAAAAGGAAATAAGACCTATAAATATTCAAATTAAAACGCCACAAACGATTTATATTGATAGTATTTCTAGAATTTATATAAGTCAAGATAATAGTTTAATTTTTTATATGTCAAATAATTTAAATATTACAAGAGTATATAGGGAAGTAGAAAAAAAAGATGATTTTAAGGAATATATAATTAATATAAAACCAAGAGAAGATTTAATTATAAAAGGTTTAGGCTTTATTAGATTTACTAAAAGAGCAACTATTAAGTTGTATTTAAAAAAAGAGATAGAATATATTATAAGAAAATCATTTATATAATTTAATTTTGATATAGATTTAAAATTTATTAGATGATATGTTTACTGGTTATTATACAAGAGATATTATTACTTATGAATATGCTTTTTAAGAGTGTAGTTATAGAAAAAACATAAGCAAGTAGTTTATGTTTTTCTTTACACATTTCGTAAATTATGATAATCTTATAATAGGTGATAGGAATGCTAGGAACAATATTAAGTATTGAAGAAGATACAGTATTTGTTAAAATAAATGTTGATTTAGCGGGCGTGCAAAATATTGTAAACAATTATGTAATAATGCAGGATAGTGAAAAGATGATAGTCGGGGAAATAACTAACTTAAAAGATGGGGTCGCAGCGGTAAATCTAATAGGAGAATTTATAGATAATCGTTTTGTTGGCGGTGTTATGCGAAAGCCTTCTTTTTCTGCTTCTGTAAGATTAATTTCTAAAGAAAAGATGCCAATGATTATAAGTGTCCCAAATTATAATGAAAGGCTTGATGTTTATATTGGTGAAAGTTCTATTTACCCGGGGATAAGAATAGGTTTTAAAATAAATGATTTTTTTTCATCACACTTTTGTATTTTAGGATCATCTGGTTCGGGAAAGTCTTGGGGAACAGCGAGATTATTTCAAAGTATATTTGATAAAAAAGATACAGTGGCATATCGTGCCAGTATATTTATATTTGATGCTTTTGGGGAGTATCATAGTGCTTTTAAGGAAATTGAAAAATATGCTCCAGAAGTATCATTTAAGGCTTATACTACTAATACTAAAATATCATCATCTGAAGTACTTAAAATACCATTATGGCTTTTAACTGTTGATGATATTAGTCAGTTACTAGGGGTAGAAAAAACTACTCAATTACCAATTGTAGAAAAGACGATGAAACTGGTAAATGTTTTTGCTAGAGATGAAGAAGAGGTAATAAAACAAAAAAATGATATTATTGCTAGAGCTTTATTAGATATTTTTTCAAGTGGGAAACCAGCTTCACAAATAAGAGATCAAGTAGTATCTGTTTTATCAAATTATAATACTAGAGATTTAAGTTTAAATGCGACAATATATCAACCAGGTTATACAAGAACATTAAATCAGTGTTTAATTATTGATAGTAGTGGTAAAATGAGGGAAATGGAACTTGTAACTAAATATATGCAGTCATTTTTAGATGATTCTTTGGAATTAGCTATGCCAGATGGTAGTTTTATGTATGGTTTAAAAGAACTTAGTAATGCATTGGATTTTGCTCTTATATCTGAGGGAAGTTTGAATAATGCTAGGGTATATGATGAAACTAATACTTTAAAGGTTAGACTTCATGAAATTATGAATAGTGATGAGGCTATATATTTTGATTGTAAGGAATATATTAATATTGATGACTATATAAAAGGTTTACTTATAGCGGAAAATGGTAGAAAAGCTCAAATAATAAATTTTAATATAAATTATGTTGATGATAGGTTTGCAAAAACAATTATTAAGATATATTCAAGATTATTATTTGAATATGCTAAAAATTTGGAAAAAAGAGCTACTATCCCATTTCATATAATATTAGAAGAGGCTCATAGATATGTTCAAAATGATAATGATATTGATATATATGGATATAATATATTTGATCGTATTACTAAAGAGGGAAGAAAATATGGTGTAATACTTGGATTAATTTCTCAAAGACC
>CAVHAY010000055.1:0-1009 GCA_963634115.1 Clostridia bacterium
GAATAATCATAACTATTTAATACTTTTTCAAATTTATCTTTAAGTTTAATACCTTTTTTTTTACCGCTATTAGGATTACAAATAATCACACATTTTTTCACAGTATCATCCTCCAGTTTAATAAATTAGCGTTTTTTTAAACTATTTGTTTTTATTATAGTACCATCATAAGGATCAAATTCTGGAATATCTATACCAACCATATTACCACTCATCATACCTGAAGGATCATGTTTTAAACTAAGTTTTTTATCTTTATAAACAAGTAAAGCCTCAAGCAGATCATTAGGTTCGTATAAAAATTTTACTTTTCCATCTTTATCTAAAGCAACAAAGCCCTCATCCAAAAATTCTTGTTTATCCGTATCAAAAACAAAATCAGTAATCTCGTCTATTTCATCAAATCTAAAAGTTGTAGCAACATTAAACATTATACATACAGGTATATGCATTTCTTTTGAATATTCATCATAATAACAAGCAAATTCACGATATTGTTTATATCTATTAAATTTAAAATAAATATTTGGATCTAAAACACCTTTGTTAATTAAAAATTTACGAAACCTAAAATCATTATTTATTTTCTTTCTCAAATCAACAACTTCTTTTTTTGAAGTATCAACTGCTGCAGTTCCTAAACTAGAAAATGATACCGTTCTTATATCATCATTATCATAAACAATTGGTATGAATTTCTTAACAGTATTATTTCCTACTATAAGTAGTTCCCCTTCTTTAGGATAACCTAAATATTCAAGTAATTTTTCTTTATTTTCATAAAGAGATGTCATGCAATCAATATTAGCCAAATGACCTTGAAGTACAATCTTTGTCATATCACCATTAGAATATACTAATTTATATATACCATTTTTCATACTATAACCCTTCCTAAAAAATATAACTACAGTTATTATACATTATTTTAGTAAAAAGTCAAAAAAAGAACTCAAACTGAGTTCCTAATAATTATTTAAGAATTTCTGAAACGTTACCTGCACCAACA
>CAVHAY010000055.1:1019-6162 GCA_963634115.1 Clostridia bacterium
CACCAACAGTTCTTCCACCTTCACGGATAGAGAATTTAGTACCATTTTCAATAGCGATTGGTGCGATTAATTCTACAGTCATTTCAACATTATCACCAGGCATTACCATTTCAACTCCCTCTGGAAGTTCAATAACACCAGTAACATCAGTAGTTCTGAAGTAGAATTGTGGACGATAGTTACTAAAGAATGGAGTATGTCTTCCACCTTCTTCTTTGCTAAGTACATATACAGAAGCTTTGAATTTAGTATGTGGAGTAACACTACCAGGTTTAGCAATAACTTGTCCTCTTTCAATTTCATCACGAGCAACACCACGTAATAATACACCAGCGTTATCTCCTGCTTCAGCATAATCTAATGATTTTCTGAACATTTCAATACCAGTTACTACAGACTTTCTAGTTTCTTTAATACCAACAATTTCAACTTCATCATTAAGTTTAAGTTGACCTCTTTCAACTCTACCAGTTGCAACTGTACCACGACCAGTAATAGTGAAAACATCTTCTACTGGCATTAAGAATGGTTTATCAATATCTCTAGTTGGAGTTTCAATCCATTCATCAACTGCATCCATAAGTTCTCCAATTTTAGCTTCATATTCAGCATCACCTTCAAGAGCCTTTAATGCAGATCCTCTAATAATTGGAGTATTGTCTCCATCATAACCATATTCAGTTAATAATTCTCTAACTTCCATTTCAACTAAGTCAAGAAGTTCTTCATCATCAACCATATCACATTTATTTAAGAATACAACCATACGAGGTACTCCAACTTGACGTGATAATAAGATATGTTCTCTAGTTTGTGCCATAGGTCCATCAGTGGCAGCAATAACTAAGATAGCACCATCCATTTGAGCAGCACCAGTGATCATGTTTTTAACATAGTCAGCATGTCCTGGACAGTCAACGTGTGCATAGTGTCTCTTATCAGTTTCATACTCAATATGAGCAGTATTGATAGTTATACCACGTTCTCTTTCTTCAGGTGCTTTATCGATATTAGCATAATCCTGAAATTCAGCATATCCTTTCTTTGATAAGTAACTACTAATTGCAGCAGTTAATGTAGTTTTACCGTGATCCACGTGTCCAATTGTACCAATGTTAACATGTGGTTTTGAACGGTCATATTTTTGTTTTGCCATTAAATTTTCCTCCTTTAATTTTACATATATAATTTTAACAGGGCAAGACTAAAATTGCAAGTATTTTAGCCTAGTTTCCCCCATTTTTTTTAATAATTTCTTCCGCAATATTTTTTGGAACTTCTTCATAATGATCAAATACCATAGTATAGTTACCTCTACCTTGTGTATTAGATCTTAATGTGGTAACATATCCAAACATCTCAGAAAGTGGTACCATAGCATCTATTGATAATGCATTACCTCTAGATTCTTGACCCATAGGTCTTCCACGTCTTGAAGTAATATCTCCCATAACAGAACCTAAATATTCATCTGGAGTAATTACATTAACTTTCATTATTGGTTCTAATAAAACAGGTTGACATTTGTTTTTAGCAGCCTTAAGTGCTAAACTAGCCGCAACTTTAAATGCCATTTCAGATGAGTCAACATCATGATATGAACCGTCAAATAAAGTTGCTTTAACATCCATTAATGGATATCCAGCAAGTATACCTGTTTGCATAGCTTCTTGAAGACCCTTATCAACAACTGGAATATATTCCCTTGGAACAACTCCTCCTACGATAGCGTCAACAAATTCATATCCTTTACCTGGGTTTGGTTCAAATTTAACCCATACATGTCCATATTGTCCACGTCCACCAGATTGTTTAATATGTTTTCCTTCGCAGTCCCCTGCGACTTTAATAGTTTCTCTATATGAAACTTGTGGTTGACCAATATTTGCCTCAACACCAAATTCTCTTTTCATTCTGTCAACAATAATATCAAGATGTAATTCACCTACACCAGCAATAATTGTTTGACCAGTTTCTCTATCAGTAGAAGCCTTAAATGTAGGATCCTCTTCTGATAATTTTTGAAGAGCAAGAGCCATTTTATCTTGATCACCTTTTGATTTTGGTTCAATTGCCAATTGAATAACTGGTTCTGGGAATTCCATACTTTCTAAGATACAAGCATTTTTTTCATCACATAAAGTATCTCCTGTTGTTGTATCTTTAAGTCCAACTGCAGCCGCAATATCCCCAGTAAACACCTCAGATATTTCCTTACGATCATTAGCGTGCATAAGTAGAATACGACCAACTCTTTCCTTTTTGTTTTTAGTTGCATTCTTTACATATGAACCACTAGATAAGTGTCCAGAGTATACTCTGAAAAATGTTAACTTTCCAACAAATGGATCTGTCATAACTTTAAATGCTAATGCACTAAATGGTTCACTATCACTTGGATGTCTTTCAATTGCATTACCATTCATATCAACACCCTTAATAGATTCAATATCTGTAGGTGCAGGCATATAATCAATAACCGCATCCAAAAGTAATTTAACACCTTTGTTACCAAGAGCAGTACCACACATAACTGGGAAGAACTCTACAGCAAGAACACCTTTTCTTATTGCTTTCTTAATAAGATCAGCAGATACTTCCTCACCTTCTAGATATTTATTCATAAGATCATCATCAAATTCCGCAACTGCTTCAATAAGGGCATTTCTTTTTTCTTCAACAATATCTTTTAAGTCAGCTGGAATATCAATAATTTCTGGATTTTCCTCAGGTTGTCCATCATATTTATAAGCAGTCATTGAAACTAAATCAACAATACCATTAAATTCACTTTCTGCGCCTATAGGCCATTGAATTGGTGCAGCATTTATACCAAGAAGATTATCAATAGTATGTAAACTATATTCAAAATCTGCACCCATTTTATCCATCTTATTAGCAAAAATCATTCTAGGTACTTTATAATCATCTGCTTGTCTCCAAACAGTTTCAGTTTGTGGTTCAACACCAGCTTGTGCATCAATTAAAGCAACAGCTCCATCAAGTACACGAAGACTTCTTTGAACCTCAACAGTAAAATCTACGTGTCCTGGAGTATCTATAATATTATATCTATATCCTTTCCAGTAAGTCGTAGTTGCTGCTGAAGTAATAGTTATTCCACGTTCTTGTTCTTGTTCCATCCAGTCCATTTGTGATTCTCCATCATGAGTCTCACCAATTTTATGAATTTTACCAGTATGATATAAAACTCTTTCAGTACAAGTAGTTTTACCTGCATCAATATGAGCCATTATACCTATATTACGTGTATGTTCTAAACTATATTCACGAGCCATATTTATTTCCTTTCTACCATCTATAGTGGGCAAATGCTTTATTAGCTTCTGCCATTCTATGAGTATCTTCACGTTTTTTAACTGCTGCACCAACACCATTAGATGCATCAATTATTTCATTTGCTAAATTTTCAGCCATTGAATGACCACCTCTAAGTCTAGCATATTGAACTAACCATCTAAGTCCAAGTGCTTGACTTCTATCAGGTTTAACTTCAATAGGTACTTGATAATTAGCACCACCAACACGTCTTGATTTAACTTCTAGGGCTGGTTTTATATTTTGCATAGCCTTCTCAAAAACAGACTTAGGTTCTTCTCCAGTTTTTTCTTTAATTAAATCAAATGCATCATATAAAATAGTTTGAGCTTTTCCTTTTTTACCATCTATCATCATTTGATTAATTAATTTTGTAACTAATTTCGAATCATAAACTGGATCTTTTAAAACATCTCTTTTAATTGCACGTCTTTTACGCATTATTTATTCCTCCTTTCAAACTATTATTTAGGTCTTTTAGTACCATATTTAGAACGTCCTTGACGACGTTTATCAATACCAGCAGTATCAAGTGTACCACGTACAATATGATAACGTACACCAATTAAATCTTTAACACGACCACCACGAACTAAAACAACACTATGTTCTTGTAAGTTATGTCCTTCTCCAGGAATATAAGTATCTACTTCTTTACCATTTGAAAGTCTTACACGAGCATATTTACGAAGTGCTGAGTTTGGTTTTTTAGGTGTTTTTGTTCCTACACGAGTACATACTCCACGTTTTTGAGGAGAATCAGTCTTGGTAGTCTTTTTATCTTTACTGTTATAACCAATGTTTAACATTGGTGATTTACTCTTACTAGTTTTTTGTCCTCTTCTTTTTCTAACTAATTGATTAATTGTAGGCATTTTCTTACCTCCTTTCTTACACATATCCAGGCGTTTCATTCACCCCATTAAATTAGGACTTACCGAAGTAAATCCAAATTAAAATGCGATACTAATATATCACTATATATAGTACTTGTCAAGTACTTTTTATGCAGTTTCTGCTTGAATTTTAGCCTCATCAGCAATCAAATCCATAGGTCCTTCATCACCAGCACGTTTATCATAATCTTTTTTGATCATCATATAAAATTTAACAAATACAACACTCATATATGGTATAAGCCAAATATATAATAAACCAAACGTAAAAAGGCCTAAAATAATCCAACCAATAAAACTAAGCATAAGAATAAAATAATCGATTACATATCCATTCATCATATCAAAACTTTTACTAAAAATTTTTAACGTTGGTAACTCTGGTTCGTCCCTCAATATATAATATACAAGTACAAAACTACATATTATATAAAGAGCCAGCATTATAACTATAGTACTAAGAACTAAACCAAATATAACAAGCAAACTAAGTAATATAAAATTTATTTCTGCCGCATTCTGCAGCACTATTACAAGAGACTGAAAAGTAAAAGTTTCAAGTGCAAAGAAAATACTAAAAATCAAAGTAAGTATTATTGTAACCAGCATACATTTACCAAAAGAATCTGTTTTTTCTGTCAAAAGATTAATTTTAGGCTTTCTTCCTTTAGCAACTTTCATAGTTATATCAACATATCCCATATAAAATAAACCATTAAAAATAAGTAATAGTATTAGTGATATCCACTCTGCATGTACTATTTTTGCAACTATGTTACAGCACACTCCCATAATTAAAAATATAAGTACACAAGATATCATAACAAAATAATTACCCTTTAAATTTTTAAGTGCACTTTGTTTCATTTTTTTAATATTCATCTGCCCCATTCCTCTCTATATTAAGT
>CAVHAY010000056.1:0-2602 GCA_963634115.1 Clostridia bacterium
ATACGTTTTCCTATTAAAATAGGTAAAAAAATATCGTATAACTGTATGTTATACGATAGTTTTTGGTAATGATTTATTACTACGTTCTAGCTACTCTACTATAATAATAGCAATTATTTAGAATATTGTAAATACCTAAAACAAATTTGTACAAAAAAAGGCCTTAAAGTCCTTTAGGCAATTTTATGAAAATCTAATCTTAATTTATCAGCAATAGTAACAATAAATTCTGAATTAGTAGGTTTTGCTTTATCTATATCTACACTATAACCAAATAAATCTTCCATAAAATCAATATTACCTCTATTCCAACTTACTTCAATTGCGTGCCTTATAGCCCTTTCTACTCTAGAAACTGTCGTATTAAATTCTTTTGCTAAAGCCGGATATAATTCTTTAGTAATCCCACCAATTACAGTAGGATCATTAAATATAATTTTTACACCCTCTCTTATGTATTGATAACCTTTTATATGAGACGGAATACCTAATTCATGTAACATTCTAGTTATAGATACTTGAAGATTATTACCAAAAAAATCTATATTCTTACTATCACTTTTTTGATTAGTAATTTCATATATTCTAGATCTTAAATCATCTAAATCAAATGGTTTAAGTACATAATAATTAACACCAAATTCAGATACTTCTCTTATAACTTCAGCGGCATTATAACTAGTTGCGACAATTACATTTTTATTTATACCTCTATCTTTCATTTGTTTAAGTACATAAATACCATCTTTTTTAGGCATAATTAAATCTAAAATAATTACATCATAATCATCTTTATACTTTTCAATTATTTCTATACCTTCACTACCATCATGAGCCTCTAAAACAATATTTATATTGCCTAAAGTTTTAAAATACTCTCTTACCATATCTATTAAATTAACATTATCATCTATCATTAAAACTCTTATATCATTCATATTTCCTCTTTCTCCTTTACTGTTTTCAATTATACAAAACCTTGACACTTTTTTCCATAGCGCTTTTTATCTAGTTTTGTCGAAAAAATAAAAGAAGTATATCTAACTAGTTACTTCTCTTATTAGTTTTAATTTTTCAGCATCAAGTGATTCAATACCAACAATAAAACCTGAAACATTTGGTATTTTATTAAGTAATTCAATATTATAAGTACCAACACTACCACCATATATAACTTTCACATCATAATCAAATAAAGATTTTATAAAAGTTATAACTTCTTCTATTTTTTCTATAGAAGGTGTTACCCCATTACCTATTGCCCAAATAGGTTCATATGAAATAATTACTTCTTTATCAATACCATCTAAACCTTTTTTTATTTGTTTTTCTATAACCTTTTTATAATCAGTATTTTTATCCTCACCAACACATAATATAACACTCAAATCATTATTTATTGCTGATTTAATTTTTTTATTAATTAATACATCATCTTCTTTAAACAATATACGTCTTTCAGAATGACCTATTAAAGCAAAAGATACACCAATAGATTTTGCTTGATAAGCTGATATTTCTCCAGTATAACTTCCACTATTTTCAGTATATATATTTTGAATACCTGTTTTCATCTTATTTCCAGAAAAATAAGGAATATAAATACTACTTGGGAAAAATATAATATCTAAGTCTTTAACTATATCTAAATAATTAGTTATTTCTTTATATGTTAAATTCATTTTATGGTTTGCCACAATTATTTTTTCCATTTGTTTCCCCTTCTTTTAAAGAAATTAATAATTCTATTTTTAAAATTAGCTTCACTATTTTTGATAGCTGTTTCATAAATTGTAATAACTTGATCAGCAAAATATTTAGAAGAATGCATCTCTGCACTTGCACTAGCGCCTTTTTTAAGGCGTTTTGCTAAAGCCTTATCATTTTTTATTTTAAGAATATCTTCTGCACATTCTTCTTCTGTATTAAATATAAAACCATTATAATCATTTATTACCGTACCATTAAAACTTTCATCATTAATACATACTGCTGGCACTCCAGCAGCAAGTGCTTCTACAACAGTAAGTCCTTGAGTTTCAAAGTGACTCGCAGTTACAAAAACATCAGAAATATTATAGTATTTAGGAGCATCTTCATATGGTACTTTACCAGCAAAAATAACACTATCTAAAATACCATATTTTAAAGCCTTCTTTCTTAAAAAATCTTCATCTGGTCCATCTCCTACTAATAATAATTTAATATGATTATCTTTTTTTACAATAGAAGCATAAACATCTATAATAAATTCAATATTTTTCTCTTTACCAAGTCTCCCTAAATAAATAATAACAAAATCATCTTTACGTATCTTACATTTTTTTCTTATTAAATCAAGTTCATTTTTTGAATATTTTTCTGGATAAAACCTTTCTGTTTCTATACCAGTTGGAATTATATAAATATCTCTATCATATTTATATTTTTGTTTAAATAAATCATAAGTTTTTTTAGTTGGTACAATAAGTTCTGTACAAGTTTTATCACAGAAAAATTTAGTAATATATTCCACTATTTTTTTACTACTTTTATCAAAATATCCTTTAGTAATAGCTTCAACATAATCTTCATACATTGTATGATAAGTATGTACTAATGG
>CAVHAY010000057.1:0-2589 GCA_963634115.1 Clostridia bacterium
CATCTATATTGAATGGATATTTATTAAAAGACTTAATTTTATTTTTTTCTAAAATAATTTTCTTTATCATTAATTTACTTTCAATACTCATTAAAAATCACCTAGTTAAATTATATAACATTTATTTGTTTTTTACGAGGCTGCGAGTTCACTTTCCACAACATTATTTATGTTTCTTATTAGAACCATAAGTAGTGGATACTCCCATATTATTAGCATTATAAATATTTCAATGTTTAATAAGTTGTACAAATTGAATACTACATTCAAATTAATTTAAGTTTTTTTCACAATATAACTATAATATTTTTTTATAACCTTACACTTTTTTATTATTATTTTACAAAAAAAGATTATTTTATATATGATTTAATCTTTTTTAGTTTATATCATCTATTTTTTTAATTCAGTTTCAATATATTCAAGAGTTCTTTTAAAGCCATCAAATATTGAATACTTTGCTTCCCAGCCTAGTTCTTCTTTGATTTTATCTGTTGATAAAATTCCTAATGTAAAGCTTGAAGTACCATTAGGTAACTCTTTTTTGGGAATATCATAAACTAATGATAAATTTCTTTCTGGATATATTTTTATCATAGTTTCCGCAAGTTGTTTTATTGATGTTCTACATTTTTCATCTGCAATATTATAAACAAGATCTCTAGATTTTAATAACACCTTAAACATGGCACTTACAGCATCTGCAATATATGTATATGTTCTTATTGAGGAACCATCACTTTTTAAAAGTATATTTTCATGCATAACAATGTTTTTAAGGAAGTCTGCTTGAACCCTACCATCATATATTGACATCCCTGGTCCATATGTATGAGCTAATCTAACAATTTTAGTATTTAATCCATATTCCTTTTTAAAGCCTGCGCACATATTCTCTGCAGCTTTTTTCCCTTCAGCGTAGCCATTTCTTGGAACCAAATGATCAATTTGTCCATACTTTCCATTTTCATAAAACAAGTCTTGTCCTTCCTCTGGCTGACCATATATCTCTCTAGAAGAAATAAACAAAAATCCTTTTGCATTTGATTTATTAGCATACATTAATGCGTTCGCAGTTCCAAGTGTATTGGCAAAGTTTGTTTCAACAGGCTTTTCTTTCATAATTAAAGGACTTGCTGGACTAGCGGCATGTATAACATAATCTGAATTTACAGGTACATTAAAAGGGACAGTTACATCTTGTTCTATAATATGAACGTAGGGTTTTTCTATAACATATGATGGCAATTTGGAACTGTTTCTAACTAATAAATATAGTTGAACATTGGCATCATATAACTTATTTAACGTTAATAAAGTATTAACAAAATACGAACCAACCATTCCACTGGCACCTGTAATAAGTACTGTGCAATTTCTCAATTCTTTTAAACCATTATTTTCATCAATAATTTGTTTGGCATCTTCAAATAAAATTTTATTCATTTTGATACTTCCTTATCTTATTTATATAATTTTAATTGTTTTTCTTCTTGATGGGATTCTAAATTAAATATTTGTTTTTGATCCTCTGCTGATAACCTTGATAATAAATCAATATAATCTTCTGGAGTTGTTACTTTTATATTTCCTCTATTTCCTTCAATAAGTTTAACATTAAAACCATTATTTTTCATTAATGTACAGGTATCTACAATATCTATATAATCCGGATTTATTTTTCTTACTTTTTCATGAACTGCGAGTACGTCAGATAACCTAAAACTTTGTGGTGCTTGTGCAGTATAAACATGTTTTCTTTTAGGAAGTTCATCTATAGAAGAACCATCGTATGAAATAACGGGAGTTTCGTATGCTGCTGTACATGTAATGGCAGATCCATATTTTTCAACACTATCAATATTTTTATAAATAACATCATCATTTATTAATGGCCTTACACCATCATGGATCAAGACAATAGATTCAGCCGGATTATCTTTAGCGGCCTCTTTTAATGCATTATATATAGAGTCTTGCCCTGTTTTGCCACCTGCGACAATACCATTTTCAGGTATCTTCGTAATTGAATATTTTGAAATCATTTCTTTAAAGGCTGGAATTAAATCTTCTTTACAAGCTACATATATTAAATCTATACTATCATTAAATTGAAACTTTTCTAGTGTATGAATAATAATAGGCTTACCGTAAACCTTTAAAAATTGTTTAGGTACTTTACTTCCCATTCTTTGGCCGGTTCCACCGGCAAAAATAATTGCTATATTCATATATCCTCCTTGCTTAAATATTACCATAATTTAATTTTTTTTGTGGACAAGTTATGAAAACTGTACACATTCGTTCATCTAATATGATTATATCAATTTTTTCGTTTTTATAAAATGTGCAATTTATTTATTTTTAGTTTGCTTTGTTTCACTTAATAGTCTATCAAAATCTGACACATAATTCTTATCCTGTATAATTTTATATTTTTCATATTCGCTTTCCGCTTTTTCAACTGCTTGTTTATGTGAGATTTTTCCTTTTCCTTCTAAAACTTCATAATGAGAAACTTTTAGGGCATTTTCTACTTCATTTTTCCAATCTTCCATATACATTGTTATATTTCTCTCTGCATTATTT